>JBNLCS010000869.1:0-8656 GCA_050303935.1 Bacteroidales bacterium | reverse complement strand
AGGTATACTAAAAAAATACATGAAAACCGGTATTGAGATTGAATATAATAAAATGGTCAAGCCGGAGGGAAAAAAGAGAAAAGAGCGGGTAACCGTGCAGGAACAATATGATTTAAACAATATAAAATCAATAAAAGTGATTCTTTCGTTTTAAAGAAAAGTAGTATGGAAAATTTAAATTTGATTGACACATTTGCTGAATTTAAGGAACTGAAAAACATCGACAGGGCCACTATGATGAGCGTATTGGAAGATGTGTTCCGTAATATGCTGCTTAAAATGTATAATACTGATGAAAATTTCGATGTCATCATAAATATAGATAAAGGTGACTTTGAGATATGGAGGAACCGCGAAGTAGTTGAAGATGAAGAATTGGAAGATCCAAATACGCAGATACCACTGAGTGAAGCCAAAAAGATTGATGACGATTATGAAGTTGGTGAAGACGTGACCGATGAGGTAAAACTTATTGATTTTGGCAGAAGGGCCATACTTTCGTTACGGCAAAACCTTACAGCACGTATTATGGAGCTGGAAAAGGGAAATATTTTTGATAAATATAAAGAAAGAATTGGTACCATCATTACAGGGGAAGTATACCAGGTTTGGAAAAGGGAAATTCTTGTGCTTGATGATGAAGGAAACGAACTTATCTTACCCAAAAATGAACAAATCCCAAGTGATTTCTTTAGAAAAGGGGATTCTATTCGTGCTGTTGTTATTAAGGTTGAAATGAAGAATAATACCCCGTTGATTATTTTATCAAGAACATCACCAGTGTTTCTTGAAAGGTTATTTGAATTGGAGGTGCCGGAAATTTTTGACGGTTTGATCACCATTAAAAAGATTGTCCGTGTTCCGGGTGAGAGGGCAAAAGTGGCAGTAGAATCGTATGATGAAAGAATAGATCCGGTAGGTGCCTGTGTGGGCATGAAGGGTTCCCGCATTCATGGCATTGTACGTGAATTAAGAAATGAAAACATTGATGTTATAAATTATACAAATAATCTTCAGTTATATATTACAAGGGCATTAAGCCCTGCTAAAATTACCTCAATAAAAATAGTTGAGGCTGATAACAGGGCTGAGGTATACCTTAAACCTAATGAAGTTTCATTGGCCATTGGTAAGGGTGGTTTGAATATTAAACTGGCAAGTCAGCTTACAGGTTATGAAATTGATGTATACCGTGAAGGTTTTGAAGAAGATGACGAAGATGTAAACCTGGAAGAATTTGCCGATGAAATAGAAGGATGGATTATAGACGAATTAAAGGCTATTGGGTGTGACACAGCGAAAAGTGTCCTTGAAATTTCTTTCAATGATTTAGTAAAAAGGACCGATTTAGAGGAAGAAACAATTAAAGAAGTTATTAAAATATTGAAGGCTGAATTTGACTAGTCCTTAAATTATTTTATTTTAGCATTTTAAGAGAGCGGAAAAACCTATAATAACAATATGTCAGCAGGTAAAACAACAAGATTAAGTAAAGCTGCAAGAGAGTTTAACGTTGGAATTTCAACCATAGTTGATTTTCTCAATGGTAAGGGACATAAAATAGAATCAAATCCCAATACAAAAATATCTGAAGAACAGTATACTTTGCTGGTGAAAGAATACAGCAAAGATGGTATTGTAAAAAAAGAGTCAGAAAAAGTCAATTTACGCAGTGCAAGAGAAAAGAATAAAGAAACGGTTACATTAACCGATATGAAAGAGGAAGCAGAGGCTGACGAAGAAGAATCTTCAGAAGATGAAGTTATCATTAAACAAAACACCTTTCGCGAAGAACTCAAAGATAAGGTCAAAAGTAAGTCAAACATTAAAGTTATTGGGAAGATTGACCTTAATAAAGTAGGTGCCAAGAAAAAAGTAGAAGAGGACGAAACTAAAAAACAGGAGCAGCAAGAAGTAAAACAGGAAGAAAAAGAAAAAGAAAAAGAAAAAGAAAAGGAAAAGGAAAAGGAAAAAGAGGTTAAAGAGGAACCTAAACCTGTTGAGAAGAAAGAAAGTATCCCTCAAGATCAGGAAAATGAAGAAATACTGGTTGTAGACAAAACTGACGAAGAACCTGAAGAGGTAGAAATAATCAAAGAGGAATTACTTGAAAGCGAAACACTTAGAGAGCTAAAAAAGAAAAAAGAAGATAACGATTACGATGTAAAAGTGTTGGGTAGGATTGATCTGGAATCAATGAACCAAAGGACAAGGCCTGCAAGAAAAACCAAAGAGGAAAAAGAAAAAGAAAGAAAAGAAAGGCTGGCTGCGCAAAGGGGCGGGGGACAAGAAAAAGAAAGAACGGAGGCTAAAAAAGAACAATCAGATAAAAGCCCTGATAATGAAAGACGTGCAGAAGTAATAAAAGCACAGGCACAAAAAATAAACGGACCTACCGTACTCGGGAAAATGGAACTTCCTTCAGCACAATCCAAATCTGATGATAATGCACCTGATAAAAAACGCAAAAGAAAGCGTATTAAGAAGGAAAAAGAAAAGGTAGATATCACGAATGAAGAAGGTGTAAAATCAGGCGATAAAAGAGTAAAAAGTAAGCCACAACAAGGCAAGAAAAAGAACCAGCGAAGTTTCAGACCTGCTGTTAATGAGGAAGATGTTGAAAAACAAATAAAAGATACCCTTGCACGGTTGACTTCAAAAGGGAAATCGAAAGGTTCAAAATACAGAAGGGAAAAGAGGGATGCGGCTAGTCAAAAAATTGCACAAGAGGCAGAACGTAAAGAACAGGAAAGGAATGTCCTGAAAGTTACAGAGTTTGTATCAGTGAACGAGTTGGCATCCATGATGAACGTATCTGCTACCGATGTAATATCTACATGCATGAGCCTTGGATTATTTGTGTCAATAAATCAGCGTCTTGATGCAGAAACCATGGCATTGGTTGCCGATGAATTTAATTATAAAGTTGAATTTATCAGTGTTGAGGTGCAAGAAGCAATACAGGAAGAAGAAGATAATCCGGACGATATGGTTGCCCGTCCACCTATTGTTACTGTTATGGGGCATGTTGACCATGGTAAAACAAAATTGCTCGACCACATACGAAGTGAAAACGTGATAGCCGGTGAAGCCGGTGGTATTACACAGCATATAGGGGCTTATAGTGTTTATTTAGACGATGGAAGGCAAATTACTTTCCTCGACACTCCCGGCCATGAGGCATTTACAGCCATGCGTGCACGTGGTGCCCAAATAACCGATGTGGCAATTATTGTTGTGGCGGCTGATGACGGTGTAAAACCTCAAACAGTTGAGGCGATAAACCATGCACATGCAGCCGGGGTACCCATTGTATTTGCGATTAATAAAATTGATAAGCCAACAGCCAATCCTGAAAAAGTGAAAGAAGAACTGGCAAACATGAATTTTATGGTTGAAGACTGGGGCGGAAAATATCAGTCGCAGGAAATTTCGGCTAAATCAGGAATAAACATAAACGATTTACTTGATAAAGTATTACTTGAAGCTGAATTATTAGAATTAAAGGCAAACCCAAACAAAAAGGCTACCGGAACAGTTATTGAATCTTCGTTGGATAAAGGAAGAGGGTACGTTGCCACTATTCTTGTTGAAGCGGGTACCTTACGGATTGGAGATGTATTGCTTGCAGGTGTTCACCATGGTCATGTTAAAGCCATGTATAACGAAAGGGGACATAAAGTTGAAGAAGTAGGGCCGGCAACACCGGTGTTGATACTTGGATTGAATGGTGCCCCACAGGCAGGTGATAAATTTAATGTTATGTCTACTGATAAGGAAGCCAGGGAGATTGCCAATAAACGTGAACAACTTCAGCGTGAACAGGGAATGCGTACACAGAAACATATCACCCTGGATGAAATTGGAAGACGTATTGCGATTGGAAACTTCCAGGAATTGAATATTATTGTAAAAGGAGATGTGGATGGTTCAGTTGAAGCGCTTTCTGATTCATTAATAAAACTTTCAAATGATGAAATTCAGGTTAATATCATTCACAAGGGGGTTGGACAAATATCAGAGTCTGATATTATGTTGGCCACAGCATCAGATGCTGTAGTTGTTGGGTTCCAGGTTAGACCGTCAATGGCTGCCAGAAGGCTTGCTGAAAAAGAAGAAATAGATATTCGTATATATTCCATTATATATGACGCCATTGAAGAAATTAAATCGGCAATGGAAGGTATGTTATCGCCTGAGATAAGGGAAGAAATTACAGCCACCGCAGAAATAAGGGAAGTATTTAAAATTTCCAAGGTAGGTACCATAGCCGGTTGTATGCTAAAAGAAGGGAAACTGAAACGAAACCACAAAGTGCGTGTGATCAGGGAAGGAATTGTAGTTTATACTGGTGAACTGGGATCGTTGAAACGATTTAAAGATGATGTGAAAGAAGTTGTTTCGGGCCAGGATTGCGGATTGAATATTGAAAATTACAACGATATTAAAGTTGGAGATATCATCGAAGGTTTTGTTGAAACTGAGGTTAAGAAAACACTTTAGTTGATCACGTACAGTTTATCAGTATATATAATGTCGTTAATATGCTGATAAGCTATTGGTGATTACCTTAAAACATAACTAATTAACACCCTCCCTGCACCTTTTTCTTCTTAGGTTTTTTAATTATAGCCGGTTTGTCCAGTATATTCGTTTTTGTTTCAACCGTTTTCGTTTCCACACTTCCTCCTAATGCCTGGCTGGCACCTTTTCTGAAATTATATTTGGCTATTTCTTCGTTAGGGCTTGTGGCATCTGGTGACTCAGGGTTTAATATAATTTCGGTCCAATAATTCAGCCCGCCTTGCAATACATAATTGTTATTGTAGCCGAGCTGCCGGGTTATATACCAGGCTTTTTCAGCATTGGGTGTACCATTTGAGTAAAATACGTTCATTTTTATATCCTGGTCAAGGTAATCCACCCATTCTTCTGACAGGATATCATTCAACGGTATATTCATTGCACCCGGCAAGCTGTATTTTTCAAATTCACCCTGACTGCGGACATCAATTAACCGTATGCCAGGATCTTTATTTACCAGAAGGTCGGCAACATAATCAGGCGATACGTACAATATACCTGCGCTCATTTCCTCCAGCAATTTATCTGAGCTAAGTTTATAAGGACTCGTAGTATTTTGAGGTACTGCAGCTATAATCAGTCCCAGTGCTGCAAATGTTATTGATAATATAACTCTTGTCTTCATTTGTTATGTCTTTATTTACAATTATTATTTGTAAAATATTGGGTTTCTAATATTCCTGTTGGGGTTTCTTTTTCTCAAACCATTCTCCAAGCCAAAAAGCGCCAATAGCCATTACAATAAACAAAAGTGCCATTAGGCCATCTGAGATACCAATAAATTTACTTAGTTTAGTGTACCCCAAAAATTTGGCTTTAAAAAAATCTTCCCACAAAGGATATCCTTCTGCAAAAATAAGTATACCTATTACCAGTCCGCCAATAAATACCATGGCATCTATTTTACCTATTGCAGCAGCACAGAAGCTTGTGCCCGGGCAAAAACCGCCCATAATAAAACCGGCCCCCATAATAACCCCGCCAGCTATGGCTGACCAAAGATATGTGGGGTTGACCCAGATATAATTCAGGTTTACCCAGCCAAAAAGGCTCATGAATAATAATCCAACCATGGCAGTGATCCCGGCCGTGAAAAATACTTTTAAAACCACTGTATCGTATCCGTAGAATACACCTGCAAGTTTACGGCTTGATGAAAAACCACTGCTTTCAAGAATAAACCCAAAACCTATACCGATAATAAAGGCAAGCAACAGGTTTGTTTCCGATGTAATTATTTCATTTGCAATTAAAGGTCCCATTTTATGATATTTTTACTGTTTTAAATGTATTATTTTATAAATTTCATATTAAATGGCTGGTTTGTAATTTTCGAGATCAAGGCTTGCGAAGTCATAAAATATAGAGTTTACAATTTGTAAATGAAGAATTTTATGACGAGCATAACGCAGATATCGGAATTTACAGACAGTCATCATCTTACCCAGTTTCTTCTGAAAAAATAGGCCAGGGCAAAAGCAGATCCAAAAATAGCCATCATGGTAATGATGCCACCCATGGAAAGCACTGCCATACCACTTAGTGCCGAGCCGCTCGTACATCCACGGCCTAATTGTGAGCCATAACCAAACAATATCCCTCCCAGCAGGGCAAAAACCAATCTTCTCTTACCTGAAATTGTCGGGATATGTTCATTTCTGAATTTAAGCCTGCCAGCTATAGCGCCAGATAAAAATCCACCAACCAGAACGCCAAGCATTTCAAAAACCAACCATGTTTTTAATGGATGTTCATGAGACTCTTTATATTCTTTGTAAAAACGGGCATTTTCAGCATGCGACGGGGCAACAGTTTCAACGGTTGCTACAATACCACTTTTTATTGCACCACTGGCCCCGAGGCCCCTTCCGCTTACATAATTGGCCAGTAAAAGGACCAGCCCCAGTAAAACCCCTCCAATATATGGGTTTATGTACTTTTTACTATTTTTTGCCATACTATTTTATGTTAAAATTTATTTTTTAATATAACCACCTACTAACTTGTCCTGCATACGCTAGTATAAACCGTAATAAAACCCCTCCGGTCAAAACCATAATAGCTGGTATTGCCACAGGCACATGAAAATTTTTCAATTCAAGTATTTCCAGAATTGCCGGAATAACCATTCCCAGTGAAACAACAAATACCCAAAAAACAGATGTATATTCACCTCCCAAAAACAACGATGCTGCTTCCAACTGGGTTTGTGTCCCCGCCAGAAAACCCATAAACATATGTGTGATGAGGAAAAGCTCAACACCAATAAGAATGAGGTCAATTTTGGCAAAAAGCCTTCTTTCTTCCTTATCTTTACTTATGAGCATAATAGCTGCAGCACCGGTTGATAGCCCGGATGTTAAAAATAAAGGGCCCAGTATTGAAGTATTCCATAATGGCCGGGCATTAAACGCTGAAAACAATATACCCGTGTACATTCCCAAAATTAGTGAACTGAAAACCATTAACCAGGCAAGTTGTTTTTTATATTGATTAAAGAATTCTTCCAGCGTAAAAAATAGTTTGAATTTCCAATCCCATTTTGGGAATAATGTTTTAATATGTAAAGCAGCCCAAACTATTGACAATGGCGTTGTTAACATCAAAACCCAGGCCCCCCACGACATGGGTGATTGCAATTTGATAATTGTATATAATTGCCAGAAATAGGCTTTATGTTTTAAGTCAAGAAAAAGGGCAAATAACCCCAGGGCCAGTAATGCCGGCACAAGTAATGGGGCAATCTTTACAGCGGTTTCATATTTTTCTTCTTTATGCATTAGAAAATAAAAACCTGCAAAGAACATTATACCGGCTGCCAGTCCTCCAAGGAAAAGATACAAAGGGATTTGCCAGTGCCATATATGTAATTGCGGATCGATAAATGCATTCATCCGCCCGCTTACTATAATTTCCTCTCTCATATTTAAAATTATTACTTGTCTGTTTTTATTATTAAATCAAAAAATATAATTCAGGACTTGTACCTGCTTCCGGTATTAACGTTTTCCATTTTCTCTTTTTCAAAACTTTTGATACGTCGCTATTGGGATTGTCTAGGTCACCGAAGTACATGCACTTGGTTGGGCAAACCTCAACACAAGCCGGCTTTTGTCCTTTTTTAATCCTGTGCAAACAAAATGTGCATTTGTCAACATACCCCTCGGGATGTGGATAGCGTGCATCGTATGGACAAGAGGATATACAGGCACCGCACCCAATACAACGGTTGTGTTTTACTAGCACAATACCTCCTTCGGCGTAATGACTTGCACCTGTTGGACAGCAACGCACACAAGGCGAGTTATTGCAATGGTTGCAACGTTCAGATCGTATTTCCATTTCAAGTTGTGGATAGGTACCATCTGTAACTTCTACAACCCAGTCGCGGCAAAAACCGATGGGCACATTATTTTCTGTCTGGCAGGCTACCACGCAGTCGCTGCAGCCAACACATTTTTTTGTATCTATAGCCATTGCGTACCTCATGATGCGATCTCCTTACTTTTTGGTTCAAACCTGAATGTTACAAAGTTACTTCGCATGCCTGTGCCCCCCATTACCGGGTCAACTTTAACATTCGTAATAAGTTCAGTATCAGCAGCACCCCGGCCAAATGCCCTGCGGAGTTTTTTATTGTTATGTCCAAAACCATGTACCATGTATACCGAATCCCATCGTATGCGTTCGGTAACCCGTACCTTTATAGGGAAAGTTGATACGATACCGTCCTGGTTCTCAAGCCAGATTTCTTGCTGGTTTTCAATACCCCATTCTTTGGCTACCCGGGGATTGATCCATACCGTGTTTTCATCCATCAGGTCGGTGAGGTTGGCATTGTTTGATGTACGGCTAAAAGTGTGCATAGGGGCACGGCCGTAAATTAACCGGTAAAAACCTGAAGGCGGCTCTTCATGTGGGGTGTACGAGGGCATGGGGTCGTAGCCTTCAGCTTGCATTGAAGTGCTGAACAATTCTATTTTACCGGTATTGGTAAAGAATTCTACTTCCTCATTTTCACCAAAGTAAAGGTCGTCATATTCACGTGGCATGGTTTTTACACCCAATCGTT
>JBNLCS010000868.1:0-3408 GCA_050303935.1 Bacteroidales bacterium | reverse complement strand
GATATGATATTAAACCGTATGATGGTTGATTCAATTGAATATGCCATGAAAATACGTGACCAGTTTTATGCTAGTGTTAATAGTGCTGTTAGTGGAAAGGAACCCAATAACCTGGAGCATATTACCGATAGTATAATGAATTTGGATGAATATTCTAATGTAAGTATGATAAACGAATCTGAATCCATGGATGTTCAGGATTACAATGAATATAGATATTATATTCATAATGATAAAAAAATAAATGCCAATATTTCAAGTCTCCATTTTTTCACTCCGGTAAAAGGAATGGTCACAAATAAGTTTGATTCAAAGGAAAGCCATTTTGGGACAGATATAGTAGCGCCAAGTAACGAAGTTGTTAAAGCAGTCCTTCCCGGTACTGTTGTACTTGCTACCTGGACCATTGAAACGGGGCATGTAATACAATTACAACATGAGCATAACATTGTTTCATTTTATAAACATAATGCTGAATTATTGAAAAAAGAAGGTAGTTATGTTGATGCAGGTGAACCAATCGCCATCATTGGCAATTCAGGGGAATTAACCACTGGTGTTCATCTTCATTTTGAGTTATGGCATAATATGATCCCTGTAGATCCGGAAGATTATATCAAATTTTAATTTTTATCTTTGCGGCCGAAGCAAAACTGTGAATGAAAAAAAAGATTGCAATTTTAGGCTCAACAGGATCTATTGGTACCCAGGCCTTAGAGGTAATAGATAGCAACCAGGGTATTTTTGAAGTAGTTGTTTTAACTGCCAACAATAATCATCAATTATTAATTGAGCAGGCACGTAAATTTATGCCTCAATATGTAGTGATTGCTGATGAAAATAAATTTACCATTGTTAAAGAGGCCCTTTCAAAACTTCCTGTAAAAGTGCTAGCTGGCCAGGATGCCTTAAATGAAGTAGTTCAATTGGATACTATTGATACTGTTATTTCTGCACTGGTGGGTTTTGCAGGATTGTTGCCAACAATCAATGCCATTAAAAGCGGAAAAGATATTGCTTTGGCAAATAAGGAAACCCTGGTAGTTGGCGGTGAAATTATTACTAATCTCGCTTCACAAAAGAATGTTGGCATATACCCTGTAGATTCTGAACATTCAGCAATATTTCAATGTTTAGTGGGCGAAGAAAAAAATAATATTGAAAAAATTTATTTAACTGCATCAGGCGGTCCGTTTCGCGAAAAAAGTAAAGAAGAATTACGGCATGTAACAATTGAAGAAGCATTAAACCATCCAAATTGGTGCATGGGCAATAAGGTTACTATTGATTCGGCATCCCTAATGAATAAAGGACTTGAAGCTATTGAGGCGAAATGGTTGTTCAATCTGGATCCTGAACAGGTTGATGTTGTCATTCATCCGCAATCAATTGTGCATTCTGTAGTCCAATTTGAAGACGGTTCTATGAAGGCACAGATGGGCCTGCCCGATATGAAACTACCTATTCAATATGCTATATCTTACCCAAAACGTGTTAAATCAGATTTCAAACGATTTAATTTTCTTGAGTATCCGAAACTGACTTTTGAAAAACCAGATATGCATAAATTTAAAAATTTATTTATCGCGTATGATGCAATGAAAAAAGGTGGTAATATACCATGTATTATGAATGCTGCCAATGAAATTGTAGTGGATGCTTTTCTGTTAGAAAAAGTTAAATTTATAGAAATGCCTGATATAATTGAGAAAGTTATTCAAAATATATCTTATCTTGCGAACCCTTCTTTTGAAGATTTGTTGGAAACCGATGTTGAAACCAGAAAATATACAAGTAAATTAATTTAAATATCACAATAAAATAAAGATATGCAAGTACTTATAATGGTCGGACAGTTGATTTTGGGATTATCAATCCTTGTTATCATACATGAATTTGGTCATTTTATCACTGCCCGTATGTTTGGAATCAAAGTTGAAAAGTTTTACCTGTTTTTTGACGCTTGGAATATAAAACTTTTTAAAATAAAATATAAAGAAACTGAATATGGTATAGGGTGGCTTCCTCTGGGAGGATATGTGAAGATTGCTGGTATGATAGATGAATCCATGGACAAAGAACAACTAAAAAAACCACCTCAACCATGGGAATTCAGGTCAAAGCCCGCGTGGCAGAAATTTATCGTTATGATAGGTGGTGTAGTAATGAACCTGATTTTAGGGGTATTAATTTTTACCTTTTCGTTAAAATCATATACAAAGGTGTATATCCCAATGGAAGAAGTAAATAAATATGGATTATACACCTTTGACTATGCAGAGCAGATTGGCTTTAAAACAGGCGATAAAATTATATCGGCAAATGGTAAAAAAATTGAACGGTATAAAGATGTATTTTCCCCACGGAAACTTTTTGGAACAACATACCAGGTTGAAAGAAATGGTGAAATAATTGATGTCACTACGCCTGATACATTATATAAGATTTTTACAAAAAAGGAACCAGATGGCCTTTTATTTATGTATGCTTTTAACTTTCGTTTTGCTGTAGACAGTGTGGTAAAAGGAAGTGAAGCTGAAAAGGCAGGTTTAATGCCCGGGGATTCATTGATTGCGGTAAATGATATACAAACACCCGTTTTTGGAAAATTCAAAGAAGTGTTATCTGCAAACAGCGATAAAAGGATCGACATTATAATTAAACGGGATTCCAACTTGGATACATTAACAAATGTATATGTTGACAGCTTGGGAACAATCGGTTTTTATAATTCAAGGCCACGGTATAACTATAAACATTATACAATCAATGATGCTTTTAAATATGGGACAAAAGATGCTATTGGAGTAATTGTTTCAAATGTAAAGGGATTAGGAAAAATTGTTTCTGGTGAAGAAAAAGCAAAAGAAAGCTTGAGGGGGCCATTAGGGATTCTTGAATTTTATGGCCGTGTTTGGGATTGGCAAAATTTCTGGTTTATCACCGCGATGTTATCCCTGGTTTTGGCATTTATGAATATTTTACCAATACCTGCGCTTGATGGAGGGCATGTTATGATCATATTGATTGAATCGATTATAGGAAGAAAGTTGCCCGATAAAGTTCTCGAAGTTATCCAGATTATTGGTTTGGTAATAATACTGGCATTGATGGTTATTGTATTTGGAATTGATATTTCAAGATTCTTTGGTAATAATTAAATTATTAAAAATTATAACTATCTTTGAAAAAACAATTTATATGAATTTAAATACTTTATTGTTAGGCATGCCTGGGGCTTTAGAATGGGTTCTTATAATATTGGGTATTTTATTATTGTTTGGAGGGAAGAAAATTCCAGAATTAATGAAAGGGTTAGGCCAGGGAATGAAGGAACTTAAAAAAGCTTCAAAAAACGATGATGGAGATAATGAAATCCAGGATAATGGAAAAAATATTATAGATAAA
>JBNLCS010000867.1:0-8468 GCA_050303935.1 Bacteroidales bacterium | reverse complement strand
AAATCCCCTGAAGACAAATACTGGACTTCATATTGATAACCAAACATGGAAGTAAACGGATACATATTAAAACCACCCTCGCTTTCCGGTGCCTGCAAGCGTCTGCCCACTTCTCCATTGGTATATGTAACCCCCATTCTTGGACCATTAAGTTTTACTGTAGTTTTTGGGCTTGTAATTAAATGATTATAATTTACAAGCAGGTTTTCAATATGCTGATCATTAGGTATGTCAAGTAAGTTATTGATTGATAACTGCACCATAACTTGAATTTCGCTCTGCTGGTTAATATATTCTGTCACATCAACTTTCTCTATTATCCCCTCTTTAACATCTATCAGTCGTAAAATCATGATAATCTTCTCCCCAAATAGCTCTGCACTACCTGTCAACATTTTTTCTGCTTTAATAAGCCCACCAACTTTTATCAACTTTTTTTTACCAAAACAATTGTCTACATCAATTCCATGGTGTTTTACAAGATCTGCCACATCATATTTATCCATCACCTCATATCGGTTGGTTTTTTCCATTTCCAACCGCACCAGGCTGGCTAAAGATATATTGTCAATATCCAGGCCGCGGGTATCAATACTTACAATGGCTAGTGTCGGTTTTTCCTGGGCAGTACTTTTACAAGGTATCACAATGCTTACTGCTAATACGAACATTCCCGTTTTTAAAATCCTTATAAATCTTTTCATAACTAATAAATTTTATTCAATAGAATCTCAATGAGATTTACAGGAACAAAATTATGAGATGGCCTGGCCCCGTAAAAACGACTAATCACGGCTAGAAATGATAATTTTGCAAAAAATGATTTTTACAATTTAAAAATCCAAACAAGGTGCAAATTTTTGCGAAATTTGCAAATTACCGGAATTAATTTGTATATTTCACCAGTTTTGTAAGGGACATTAACACTAATTACATAAAAAAATGAATGCTGATGAACAAACATCCATACAAAAAGCTTTCCTAAAGAAGCTTGAATCTGTAATCCCTCCCAACACATCATTGGCTGGTGAACTGGCCGATATACTAGAAATAAGTACTGATAGTGCCTATAGGAGGATGCGTGGAGAAACAGCCCTTTCACTGGACGAAGCTGCATTATTATGCAAGCATTTTAATATTTCTTTAGACTCATTAAATGAACAGCAAACCGGAATTGTAACTTTTAGGTACAATTTACTCAACAACAACAAAGATGGTTTTAAATTATATCTTCAGTCGTTGTTATATGACCTTAAAATGATCCGTGCTGCCAAACACAACTGCATTGTATACGCTTGTGAAGATATCCCCGTTTTTCACAATTTCAACTACCCGGATATGGCTGCATTTAAGATGTTTTATTGGATGAAGTCTATTTTAAATGTACCTGATTTACAAGGAGAACAATTTGCTGTTTCAAAAATTCCGGAAGAATTTTATACAATTGGTAAACAAATTTATGAGAACTATGCCAATATTCCATCCATTGAAATATGGACTGAAACAACCCTGCAAAGTACTATAAAACAAATTGAGTTTTATTTTGACGCCGGGGTTTTTAAAACCGATAACGATGCACTTACCGTATGCAATTCCCTTCGGCAAGAACTCACTGAAATACAAAACCAGGCAGAAGCAAGTCACAAATTCACCGAAAATGAAAAAAAAATGGGTGAAGAAAATAAATATACTGTTTATTTTAGTGAAATTGAAATTACGAACAACTGTGTTTTGGTAGAAATGGGAGATATCAAAGCAGTATACCTTGGACATTTGACTTTCAACTCCATGTCAACAACCAATAAGGTTTATACCGGAATAACTGAAGAATGGCAAAACAGTATCATTAAAAAATCTACGCAAATTAGCGGAATATCAGAAAAACAGCGTTACCAGTTTTTCAAAAAAGCTTTCAAACAAGTTGATCAGTTAATTCAAAAAATCAAGGACGAATAATATCATGATATTTTATCATGAATGACCAAACGATTTAATAATTTGATAAACAGCACGATTCTGAATACATAAGAAATTCCTTTTTATTGACTTTAGTTTTCTGAGGGTTTAACTTTGTACATTTAATTTTGTTATAACTCAGTAAGAACTAAACCTTGATAAAAATGAAAAGAATTTCAATCCTTACAATATTCCTATTTGGAATTTTATTTACCTTAAAATCAGCAATTAACGTTTCAGGAACCATTTCACAGGATTCTATTTGGACATTGGCTGAAAGTCCTTATACCGTTACAAGCAATCTCACCATTTCATCCGGGGTTACCCTCACTGTTGATAGTGGGGTAGTAGTAGAATTTAACACCGGTATTTCACTTACCGTACGTGGAAACCTGGATGCGTACAAAGCAACTTTCACATCTTCACAAACAACTAAACAAAAAGGGGATTGGAACAACATTATAGTTGGATATAGTTCAAATGTAGGTAATGTGGTTTTTGATGGGTGCGTGGTTGAATACGGAGGATATTCAACTACATCAAACTCATACAGTATGGTCCGGGTTGATAATGGACTTGTATCGCTAATAAACGGTACTGAATTACGCAATTCCAATAATGGCGCACTTATGGTTGGAGGAACCAGTGGTGATGCATTGGTTGAAAATTCAATAATAACATCAAGTGACTGGCCTATAGTTTTGTCAACCTATGGTGATCTTGAATTAAATGGGTTGAATGATTTAACGGGTAATAATCATGACGGAATTTTTATTACTTATTCTCAATTGTATAAAGACCTTTATTTAGATACGGCATCCATACCTTATTATATAAATAGCAGTTTAACAATTAATACCGGGTATAAACTGGAAATTGCTTCAGGTAATATTATTAAAACAAACAATATCATTTACGTTAACGGATCATTAAAGGCAGTTGCAGGGTTAAGTGAAAATATTTATTTCACAACAACACGTGATGACAACCTTGGAGGTGATACGAACAATGATGGTGCTGCTACTACCCCGGCAAGCAAGTCGTGGTATTATATAATTTTTAATGATGCAAGTGATGATGCCAACAGCATGTTAAAACGTTGCGTTATATCATATGGCGGGGCCGGAAACCGGGGGGCTGTTATTACGGTAAACGCCAGTCCTACAATTGATAGTTGTGAGTTTGCAAACAATTATTACGGTGCAGAATTTAACGGTTCTTCTTACCCTAATTTCAGGTACAACACCATTGCATCAAGTGAAATGGTGCCCATTGCACTTACGTTTGATGCCGATCCGGTTTTTCAGAACAATGCATTTTCATTTTCAGATAATGAGTATGACGCAATTGGGTTATTGGGAAGCACCCTTGTAACTGATGCTTACCTTCATCAGAGAGATGTAACAGGGATACCAAATGTTACTTATTTAATGCTGGGTACTTTAACTATTCCTGAAAATTTAAGTCTTGTTATTGAAAAAGGAATTGTCATTAAAGGTTTCAACAGTACGCACCGTATAATTGTTAAAGGCACCCTGGTAGCCGATGGTGAAGATGCTTCCAATATGATAATTTTTACTTCATCGAAAGATGATAATCATGGTAACCCGGGCGATACCAATAAGGATGGTACCCAATCCAATCCAGAAGTAGGCAACTGGGGGGGGATTGTATTTGAAGGAACAAGTAGCGACACCAGCCTTCTCAATTTCTGCCAGGTAAAATATGGAGAAATGCCAAGTGTATATTACAACTCAAGGTACATTTACGATGGCGCGATCACTACTGTTAATGCTTCACCAACTATATCCAACTGTATAATTAAAGATGTAAAATATGGCATTTATGCATTCCAAGCCTCCGATCCCGTTATCCAAAACAATGAAATTTCCAATAGCGTTTATACTCCCATAGCTTTGTCAGTTTCTGCTGACCCAACAATAAGCGGGAACAATTTCTTAAATACAGGATGGACTGCATTGGGATTAATAGGAGAAAACCTGGGAACAAGCGGAACAATTAAACTACGGAATGTAGCCGGATACGATTCCATATCATATATTTTAATTGAAGACCTTACCATAAACTCAGGAACATATGTTGATGTGGACCCCGGCGTAGTAATTAAATCCAATTTGTATGCTGATATCAACGTTAACGGAGGATTTCAGGCAGCCGGAACATCATCGGATACAATTGTGTTTACCTCAATAAGAGATGATAATTACGGTAACCCAAAAGATACCGAACAAGACGGTGATGCAACCTCACCCGATGCCGGCAACTGGGGAAGAATTGTTTTTAACGGATCAAGCGACGATAGTTACAACTTGCTAGACTACTGTAAATTACTATATGGCGGTTATTCAAATACCGGTGCAGTTACCTTTGTTGATGCCGGTGGAACTTTGAAAAATACGTTGATCAGCGATGCACAGTACAATGGAATTCGTTGTGAAGGGGTTTCAACTCCTGATTGTTCAGATAATATTGAAATTAAAAACTGTGGTTCAGACCCCATAGCAATGTCACTTAAGTCGGATCCAGTTTTTTCTTTTGCCGGAGTAAAAATGAAATCAAATGGAAATGCAAGTAATGGGATCAGGATTATTGAAGGCACGCTTTCGTCCTCTGATACGCTTAGACAAAGAGATGTTGGGGGCATTTATAATATTGCCTACATTGTGTACCAACTTACTATAGGACCTGATGCTACCTTAACACTTGAACCTGGTGTGGTTATAAAATTTTACAACATATACAGTTATATTAATGTAAACGGGGCATTAATTGCCAATGGCACACCAACTGAAAACATTGTATTCACCTCATTAAAAGATGATTCAAAGGGTGGTGACACAAACGATGACGGAAATGAATCAACACCACAAAGAGGTGACTGGTGGAGTGTTTATTTCAACAGCTCAACGTTGGAAGCCAATAATATACTTAACAATTGTATTCTTAATTATGGCGGACGCGACCAACCAGGATGGTCTGACTTAAAAGATTACGGGACCATACGGTTTTTTGACTCCTATGCCACAATTGACAGTTGCATGATTGAACAATCGAATACCTCTGCGTTGGGCGTTTACGGGAGCTCAAACCCGGCTATTACCAATTGTGAAATTCACAATGTAAACCATACCCCTGTTTCCATGAGCATGTTTTCTACACCTTCATTCAGTGATAACACTGTTTCTAATCTTGGAATCGGGGCACTCGGTATAGTTCCCGAGAATTATTCACTGGATGCTACCATTCCGGTAAGAAACTTTGCCGGTTACACAAATATTACCTACTTCATGTATCGTGCATGCACCATCAACTCCGGTACAATTATTACTGTACCTGCCGGAATTGTCTTTAAACACGACAACTATGATTGTTTTGATGTTGAAGGTGGCATATTGGTGAAAGGTGAAACCGGCAACCCGGTGATTTTCACGCATGAGCATGACGATGCTTATGGAAACCCAATGGATACGAATGAAGATGGCGATGACAGCAATCCAACAATATCAAATAATAAATATGGAATTGATTTTGCCGATATAAGCAATGATACCAGCATGATCAACCATGCAATATTCAGGTACAGCCATGGAGGTATTAACCTTGCACAGGCATCTCCTACTATTAAAAACTCGACATTTGATAATTGTAACTACGGTGTAATTTTAAGAGGCGTGTCTGAACCTGGAGTAGATACTTGTACATTTAGTGATTTAACATATACACCTATCATTTTATCACTTGTTTCTTATCCGGTTACCTCTGAAGAAAATGTTATCTCCGGAAGCACTTACCGGGCAATTGGTGTATTAAGCGAAGAACTTGTGCAGGATGTAACGCTGGAGAAAAAGGATTTTGCAGGTATTGAAAACATACCTTACTATTTTTCAGGCGATTACTCCATTGGTACAAGTGTAGTACTAACGGTGAACCCTGGTTTGGTCCTTAAATTTAACCAGCGGGCACAACTGGAAGTTTATCGGGGGTTAATTGCAGAAGGAGGGGCAACACCGGATAGTATTATTGTTTTTACTGATTATCGTGACGACTTTTATGGGGGTGACACAAATGCTGATTCCGTTGCAACAACACCAAGTATTTATAACTGGGCAGGTATATATTTTGATAATCAATCATTAGATGCTTCTTGTATTCTTGACCATTGTGTGGTTCGCTATGCAGGATATTATAGTAATGAAGCTGCTATTACAACCGATGCTGCAAACCCAACCATTACCAATTCGGCAATTATCATGAACAAAAATGGCATCAGGACAACCGGGGCATCCAATCCGTTAATAAATTATTGCGACATATATGATAACACAGATTATGGTGTAAACAATGTGAACCAGTCATTTAATATAGATGCCAGGTATAACTGGTGGGGAAGTCCTACCGGCCCAACACACTCATCAAACCCTGGCGGAACAGGCGATGTAATATCTGATATGGTTAACTACGCTGATTTTATTACCGTTACACAAAACCCTATGATGGGCGATATAAGCCTGAATGGAAAAGTCCAGGCATACGATGCCTCATTGTTGTTACAGCATATAGCCACAACAATTACACTCACAAGCGATCAACTGGCAGTTGCTGATGTTTCCGACAATGGTGGAATTACAGCATACGATGCATCTCTCATTTTGCAATATGTTGCCGGTGCCATTGATGTATTCCCTGCTGAATTGAAAAGCTTGAAAAAACCCCAGTCAATAAGTTTAAACCTGCAAGGAATATTTGAAGAAACTGGTAATGGTAATATTGAGTTTACTTTATCAGCCGATAATATTGCTGATGCATCGGCTTTACAATTTGAAATTGATTATGATACCAAGAAGATTTCGGTGTTGGATATTCAAAAAACAGCATTAACAAACAATATGATAATGCAAGCAAAGGTTGATCAGGAAAATGGGAAAATTTATATCGCTATGGCAGAAGTTGATAACCTTGCTGCAAATGGCAATATATTTAAAGTAGTATTCAATACACTTACGTATGACGATCAACCTGTGGAATTTGATATAACTAATTTACTAGTGAATGAATACACGGTTAATGAAATCCCGTTTACCTTATCCAGTATTGATGAGTTGACCGGAATCACACAATTGAATAATCCTGAATTTTTCTATGTAGGCCCTAACCCGGTTACAGACCAACTAAATATTTCTTTCACGCTGATAGAATCTCAAAATATTAAAATCGAAATATTTGACCTTACCGGTAAAAAAATATCCGATATAATTAATAAAGTCTTTGAAACAGGAACGTATAATGAATTTGTAAATATCAAAGAGATGGGAGATGGGAAGATACAAAATGGACAGTATTTATTGCGGTTTACCGGTAAAAAAAGAGTAATTGTGAAACCATTGCTGATTAAATGATCATTTTCGAATAATAAGATTCATTAACCTTAATAAAAAAAGAAAATGAGAAATAAGTCAGTAATATATATCATATCAAGTTTTCTGCTCATAGCCCACATTGCGAAAGCAGGGCCAATTAGAGTACGTATAGCAGATACTACCATGATAGTTGGTGATACTATTAACTTTCCTGTTTATGTTGATTCTTCGCTAACAGGCGAGAATGTAATTTCTTATCAGTTGGATATTACGTTCACTGCTGACAAAGTTGAAATACTGGATGTTATTTCATCAGGAACACTTAGTGAAAGTATCGGATCGATAAATTATGGAGTACCTACAACCGGAAAATTAAAAATTGCCGCCGCCGGGGTAAGCCCTTTGTCAGGAACAGGTAAGTTAATCTATATCAGGTTAAGGGCTTATGCAACCGGATATGTATATTTTAATTTTGTAACAAATGGCGAAACTGGTTTTAATGAGGGTATTCCCGACGTTGTTACAGACAATGGATATATCAATATACAAGCAAAGCCTACTATTAATATTTCTCCTACAAATGTAATCTTGACCAGTGGTGATCAGCAGCAATTCTCCGCAAGTGGAGGAGCATCTCCTTATAGTTGGGATGTTATGGTAGATTCAGTTGCCAGTATTAATACTTCAGGATTACTCATAGCATTGAAACGGGGAAAAACAAAAATCATTGTATCTGACAATACCGGAATTACAGACACTTCATATTTTGAAGTGGAAGTACGAGCCGTTGAAATGGAAATCAGGGATACAACGGCCTGGCAATCCAACCCCGTTACCATACCGGTTTATATAAATGATATTTCTAATCTGGGCATAACCTCAGGAAATTTCACATTGACATTTCCGGGGGATAAAGTAAAATTAGCTGGCATTGATTTATCAGGAAGTTTACTGGAAGGAGAAAATGTAGAATACAGCCTGAGAAAAGACGGACAATCTACCTTTGCATTTGCTATTGAACAAGCTTTAACCGGTTCGGGCAAATTGATGAACGTGATTTTTAATGTTAATGATGGGACCACGGGCAGTCAATATGTTAATTTCAGTGATATACTTTTTAATGAAGATATATTA
>JBNLCS010000866.1:0-3615 GCA_050303935.1 Bacteroidales bacterium | reverse complement strand
CTGCATTAAAATGTATTTTTATTGATCAAATTGCATTTTTTAATGTTACAGTAAAGTAATTATTTTAACAAACAAAAAATTTAAAAATGGCCCAAAAACTAAAAATTGTCTCATGGAATGTAAACGGAATACGTGCCATGGCAAAAAAAGGATTCAATGATATTGTTAAAGATATAAACGCCGATATACTATGCATACAAGAAACAAAGGCACAAGATGAAGATGTAAAAAAAATAGCAGATGAAATACCCGAATACAAACTGTTTGTAAATTCAGCAGAGAAAAAAGGCTATTCAGGTACCGCCATATTATCTAAAATTGAAGCAGAAAAATTTTCATTAGGCATTGGAGAAGAAGAACATGACACTGAAGGCAGGGTGGTTACCCTTGAATACAAAGAATTTTATTTAGTGAATGTGTATGTTCCTAATAGCGGAGCAGGTTTAAAACGTCTTGATTACCGTGAAACATGGGACAAAAGCTTTTTAAACTATTTAAAAAAGCTGGATACGGTTAAGCCGGTAATTGTTACCGGTGATTTTAATGTTGCGCACCAGCCTATTGACTTAGCCCGGCCAAAACCAAATTACAATAAAACAGCAGGTTATACACAGGTTGAAATTGATGGTATCACAAGCATTATAAATGCCAGTTTAGTTGACACCTTCAGACATTTTTATCCGGATAAAGTCCAGTATACTTTCTGGAATATGCGTTTTAATGGAAGGGAAAAAAACATCGGCTGGCGTATTGATTATTTCCTGGTAAGCAAACGTATTATCGACAAAGTTAAAGATTCCACTATCCAGGACAATATTATGGGCTCAGATCATTGCCCCATTGAACTGACCATGGAGGTATAAATGCTGGCCAACAGGATCATTCATTTTTATCAATCGCTAAACCTGGACGCAACTATTTTACCTGGGAATATAAGGGTTATGAACCCGTACAAAGGGGAGAATGCCGGCACCATCCAGAACATAATGAGGACATTTTATAACAAATTTTACAATGATGAAAAGCCAAGGACCATAATCCTGGGCATTAACCCGGGCAGGTTTGGGGCAGGGCAAACAGGTTTAATGTTTACCGACACAATCCATTTAAATAAAGATTGTGGCATCCCGTTCACAGGTTTTCATTCACGCGAGCTATCTTCTGAATTCTTTTATCAAATGATCAGTAATTGTGGCGGGGCAGAGATATTTTACCATAAATTTTACATTGGGGCTGTTTCCCCGCTGGGTTATACTATAAAAAAAACCGATGGCAAAGAAGTAAATTACAATTATTATGATAGCAAAAAACTTGAAAACGCTTTGTTGCCATTTATTGAAGAAACCCTGAAACAACAGCTCGAGTTTAACATAAACCGTGATTTATGTTTTTGCTTGGGAACTGGTAAAAATTTCAATTTTCTGGAAAAACTAAATAAACAGCTAAAACTTTTCAAACAAATCATTCCCCTTGAGCATCCAAGGTATATACTCCAATACAAAAGAAAAGACTTGCAGAAATACATTGAGAAGTATACAAGAATTTTAAATTTACAATAGCAGATCCAATCTATTTTTTGAATTTCCTACACAAACAAAACTATATTTGTTGTGTTTTAAATGATAGAATTTAGAATATGAGTATATTAAAGATTATACAATCTAAGCTGGGGAAGCCATACAAAGATTTAGAATTTTTATTGAACCTATTAAAGGAGGTTTTAATAAAAAATAATGAAGAAGAAATGGCAGGATGCATTCCCTGGCTTTCTCACCCTGATAAATACAGCAAAATAATATTTACCCGAAAACATTTTCACTTGTTTTCCATCTGTTTTCAATTGCTTAACCTGGTAGAAACAAATGGTGCCGTGCAAAACAGAAGGAAGATTGAAAAGGAAAAAACCCTTGAGGGCATCAATGGATTGTGGGCAAATTCACTACTTAACCTAAAAGAAGCGGGAATTGGCGAAGAAAAAATTGCAGAAACCTTAAAAGAGATTATTGTTCAGCCCGTTTTAACAGCACACCCTACAGAGGCAAAACGACCGGTAGTTTTAAAACACTATCGCGAACTATACCTGCTCCTGGTAAAACGGGAAAACAATATGTATAACGAATATGAAAAAAAAGAAATAGCCAATGATATAAAATCAATTTTACACCGCCTTTGGTATATAGACGAAATATTTATTGAAAAACCGAATGTTGAATCTGAACTTGACAATGTAATCCATTACTTTACCAATGTGTTTCCAAATGTTGTACCGCTGCTTAAACGAAGGTTAAAACAAGCCTGGCATGAAATCGGGTTCAACGATGATTTAATTGAAGATCCAAAAAAACATCCGGTTGTTAAATTTGGCAGTTGGGTAGGTGGCGACCGGGACGGCCATCCTCTCGTAACAGCCGAAATAACCCGGAATACGTTGGTAAAACTGCGTTTAAATGCATTTATCCTGTTAAAAAATGAAATGATGGTACTTTCAGAAAACCTGAGCATTTATCACCATTACAATAAACTAAGCAAAAGTATACAAAAACGTATACATGAAATAATAGCAGAAACAGGTGAAAAAAGTGACCAAATAAAAGAACAATTTCAAAATGAAGGGTTCAAACTTTTTGTTTATTTGTTAATTGAAAAATTACCAGTAAGCATCGATAAAGATCAAATATTCCGGTTACGGGAAAAAGACGGAAGCTATACCTACTCAAAACAGTTGTTGAATGATCTTGACTTATTAGAAGACGAATTGCGTAACTATGGTGCAACATCCATTATCACAAGCTCTCTGGAAGATACACGGTTGATTGTGAAAAGTTTTGGTTTTCACCTGGCTGAGCTGGACATAAGACAAAACAGTAAATACTATGAAACGGTCCTGATGCAATTACTGGAATCAGCCAATTATGATGTAAAAAAATATAAGCAGTTCGATGAAAAACAAAAAAGACAATTAATTGACAACGAGTTAAAAATAAACAGACCATTTACCCGCAACTGGGACAATCTTGGTAACGAAGCAAAGAACATGCTTAGCTGTTATGAGGTTTTGTATGACCATATATCAAAATACCAGCATTACTCAGTAGGTTCGCTTATTGTAAGCATGACCCGCAATGCCAATGATTTGTTAACAATTTATCTGCTTGAACGGGAAGCAGGATTAACCATTTTTGATGGCACTCTTGCATCAAAACTACATGTGGTACCTCTTTTTGAAACCATTGACGATCTTGAACGGAGTCCTTCAATTATGGATGAATATCTGAGCCATCCTGTTGTAATGAAAAGCCTGGAACTGCAAAAAGAAATCAATCATCGTGATTATATGATGCAGGAAATTATGGTTGGTTATAGCGATAGCAACAAAGACGGGGGCATCCTTTCCAGCTCATGGAACCTTTATAAGGCACAGGCCGCCCTTGCACTAATTGGGAAGAAACACAATGTAAAGATTAAGTTCTTCCATGGCAAAGGAGGTACTATTAGCCGTGGGGCAGGACCTATGCATTGGTTCCTTAAATCATTACCCTACAATACCCTTACCGGTGAAATAAAAATAACCGAACAAGGTGAAACCATTGAAAAAAAATATGCCAATAAAATAAA
>JBNLCS010000865.1:0-8338 GCA_050303935.1 Bacteroidales bacterium | reverse complement strand
ATTGGCTTCGCCGAGCTAAAGGTTCCAAAAACGAATTTTAAATAGTCTCTAAATTTTTTATCTATATTTTTCATCATCGTCAAGCAATATTTTCAAGTAGTTATTATACCGTTGTTCACTAATTTTTCCATTAAAATATGCTTCTTTAACTGCACACCCCGGCTCATTAACATGAAGGCAATTATGAAATTTACATTGTCGGGAAAACTCAAATATTTCGGGAAAGAAATGAAACAATTCCTCCTTGCCAAAATCAATCAGGCCAAACCCTCTAATTCCGGGTGTGTCAATAAGATATCCATCATGTTCATGGGGTATCATTTCTGCGAAGGTAGTTGTATGTTTTCCTGTTTTATGGTATTCGGATATTTCTCCAACTTTTAAGTTTATTTCCGGGTTCAATCGATTTATTATTGTTGTTTTACCAACACCAGAATTTCCACCGAGTAACGTAATTTTTCCAGATATATGTTTTATCAGTTCCCGCAGGTTTTGATCCCTTGTTGCCGATAATTCCAGGCATGGATAACCAATGTCTTCATATATTTCCCTGAGTTGCTTCATTTTATCCAACAAAACAGGAGTATAAATATCAGTTTTGTTAAATAGTATGATTGAAGGAATTGAATATGCTTCTGCTGTTATTAAATACCGGTCAATAAATTCGGCAGATGTTTCCGGTAGCTTCAAAGTAACTACCAGCATGGCCTGATCAATATTAGCAGCAATGATATGATATTGCCTGGATAAATTAGTAGATTTACGGATAATGTAATTTTTTCTTGGTTTAATTTCTGTAATCAGGTTCGTATTTTTGTTTATCCCCATTTCAAAAAATACGTTGTCCCCAACAGCCAGCGGGTTCGTAGTTTTGTGCCCTTCAATCCGAAACCGGCCTTTTATTTTACATGTATACCTGTCTTTTTGATCATCTTCAACCGTATAATTGCTGCCGGTCGACTTAATTACAATGCCTTCTTTCAACATATTTTCAATTAACCGGTATTTTTAACCGGGAATTCCTTTTATCTATTTTTTTGAATACTATGGAACAATGTTGAATTGTTTTTGTGCCACTTCAATTTTTTTGTGAAACACATGTATGGCCCAAAAGCCACATTTATCTTCAACGGGTTCCCAAATGCTATCACCAATAAAAAAATAATAATCATTGGACGTTACCATATGCTCCCCGGTAAATTCCAGGGCTAATTTACCATTCTTATCCAGAAAAGCAGGATGTTCTATAACAAAGTCAAGTTTAACACCTTTTCCTTTTTTTATATGTAATATCATTCCAAATTCCGTTTCCGGTTCTGCTTTAATATCATTTGTAAACTTTAAAATTTCAGGCAACTTACGACTATTCCTGTTCCATTTGGAATAGAGTCCATAACTTTCAATTTTAAGTTCAAATTTTTTATTCGATTTTTTCACAATTTTTATTTATAAATATATTAAATCAACTTAAATTCGAAAGTAATAAATATGAAAAAAAGAAAGTAGGATCAACAAGAACTTACTAACTTTGAATAGAAAATTGAATAAAAAATATCATATTAATTGCAAACAATGCAACCCTAATAAAAATGAATTGTCATTGTATGTAAAAACAAAAAAAATATAAAATGAAACGGTTTACTTTATCTGCGATAATGCTTATTACAGGTTATTCTTTGTTTGCACAAGTATTAACCTCCCCACCAGAGAAAGATGAAGAATTCAAAACAATTTTTAAGGGAGATGAAATAAAAATTAGTGCCTTTGGCGGCCCTATGATGTCATTTTCGGTTGTTGATGAACAATTTTCGTTTTTCATGGGAGGAGGTGGTGGTATTATGTTGGGTAACTTTTATTTTGGAGGTTACGGACAAGGTTTATCTTCCAGTTTAAATGTTCATGGTAATAATGATGAAATTAGTTTTGGCCATGGAGGATTAATGTTTGGTTATACCCTGGGGCGAAAAAGAGCGATTCATCCAACTATCAATCTACTGACCGGATGGGGCAATATTTCAAAAGTACCCAATACAGATTATGACGAACCATACCATGCTGACAATGTTTTTGTTTTTGAGCCCTCTGTTCAATTAGAAATAAATATGGCCCAGTTTTTTAAAGTTGCAATTGGAGGAGGCTACCGGTTGGTATCCGGTGTAAACGAAACAAATTATGGAGATTATATATTCTCGGGGCCTTCGGTATCACTTTGTTTTAAATTTGGATGGTTCCAATAATATTAAAACAACGTGAAAAATGATTTCGGAAAAACCGTTAATTGCTACCGTATTATTTTAAGGTGATTCCGAAAAGGGGCTACCCGGGTAGCCCCTTAAATAATAAATGCCAATATGAAAAATCTATTTTATAATACCCTTGTATTTATACAATTTTTCTGCATTTTTTACATATTTTTATCTGGCAAGGTCATAACACTTCATTTACCTGTTATTATAACTGAATCCCTTGGGTTATGTATAGGTATATGGTCGGTTTTCGCGATGAACCCCGGTAATTTAAATATTTCACCAGCAGTAAAATCAAACAATATACTGGTTTCCAGAGGTCCCTACAAATTAATCAGGCATCCTATGTACCTTTCAATATTACTAGTATCTACCCCCATGGTTATATACGACTTTACATTGATCAGACTTATTATTTTGTTAATTTTGTTATCAATGTTGCTTACAAAAATATTTATTGAAGAAAAACTTTTACTTTCAGTTCATACCAATTACAAAACATACAAGAAGAAAACGTGGAGATTGGTCCCATTTCTGTTTTAAAGAATAATTTTCCGAGAATACGAATCTCCGTATTTCACTTTTCATACATTATCCGAATCATGTCATTGGTAAGATCTAATTGACAAATCTGGGATTATATTTATTCGTTCCAAATAGGATAAAATTTTTGCCTTTATCAAAAATTATCTGAACTTTGCAGATAACTACATTATGCACATTAAGTATTAATACTGACGTTACATGTCAAATTTAAAAACTTTATGGTATATCTGAGTCTAATCTTAGTTATATACAGGTATTTATAGATAAGTAGATAAATTAAAAAGATGAAAAGAACCACTTTTTTTACCACCTTGTTTTTGTTGATAGCAGTTAATTTTTATGCCAAACAACCAATAAAATTTGGCAAAGTTAGTAAAGCAGACCTTGAAATGACCACATATAGTGCTGATACCAGCGCACCAGCGGTCATACTTTGCAAGTATGCCTATTTCAGGGCGAGCGACTTAACTTATTCAAAGGTAACCAGGATCAAAATTTTAAAAAAAGAAGGACTACATTATGGAACATTTGCCTATGTAGCACATAATGGATTCCCAAATATAAGAGGCGTTACGTCAAACCTAATAAATGAAGAAGTAGAAAAAGACAAATTGAATAATAAAAACATTATTAGGCAAAAGGTAACAAATGATTTATACAAAGTAACGTTTAATATGCCAAATGTTAAAGTAGGTTCTGTTATTGATATTGAATCAATTATAGAATTATTGCCTTCACGGTTTTATTTTCAGGAAGAAATTCCTGTAAAATATTGTGAGATCACACTTGAAGAATCTACTGACATTAACTATAAGAAAAACTTACGTGGATTTATACCCATAAAATCCGATGGTAACACATGGACAGCCAGGGATGTACCGGCATTTCATGCTGAACCTTATATTAGCTCAAGAAATAATTATATTACCAAGTTTGAATTTGAGGTTATTGATGTAAATATTCCCGGGTATTATAAAGCATACACAACATCCTGGAACGCTGTGAGTAAAATTTTATATGAAAGTTCATATTTTGGAGGGGCACTGGAAGGAGCTATGTTTTTGAATGATGCTGTTGATCAAATTAATGCAAGTTGTACTACGGATGAAGAAAAATTTAAAGCCGCCCACCGGTATGTTCAAAAAATAAGATGGAACGGCAATTATTCCTGCTATGCTTCAGGAGAATCTATGAATTATATATTTAAACAGGAATATGGAAATTCTGCGGATATAAACATTACTTTAATCCTGTTACTTCAAAAACTTGGTTATGAAGCCAATCCTGTTGTAATGAGCAGTCGTGGAAATGGTATACTTTACCCTTATCCCTGCTGGTTTAAACTCGATTACCTTATTTGTGAAGTAATTTACAACGGAAAAAGTATTTTAATGGATGCAACCGACCAATATTTGCCATACTACCTCTTGCCCGAAAGAGCAATAAACTACAGGGGACGTATGGTAAATCGCAAAATAAATAAAGATGTAGTTATTACATACCCTGGCAGCGAGAAAGAAGTGGTATCTTATAATCTTGTAATTACTGAAGATTTTTCTTTACACGGTACAATTCAGTATAAAAAAAGTGAATATGCTGCCTATGACTTTCGAAAACATTACAGATCATTCAACAGCAAAGAAGAATATCTTGAAGATTTTGTTACCGATAAGCCCGGATTGGAAATTGTTAATGCCGAAATTGAAAATATAAACAACAAATATGAAAGTATACAGGAATCATATGAAGTAGAAATAAGAAATCAACTCAATGTTTTTGATGATGAAATATATCTCACACCTATGTTGTTTGAACAAATTAAAGAAAATCCTTTTAAAGATGATACGCGCTTATACCCAATTGATTTCGTTTATCCTTTTTCTAAAATGTATGCCATAAAAGTTGATATCCCAGAAGGATATGCATTGGATAAATTACCAGAACCGGTTAACTTAAAATTACCGGATAACAAAGGAAGTGTTTTGTTTAACGTTTCAAGCACAGGAAATTATTTACAACTCATTTGTAAAGTAACTATTTCAAACCCTTTGTTCACAATAGACGAATATCCTTATCTAAAAGAATTCTATAACCAAATCATTAAAAAACAGGCTGAACCAATTGTTTTAAAAAAAGTAACCGAAACGGCCAAATTTATTGAAAACGAATAAAAAATTTATGCATAAATTGAAAACATCCATATTTTTCAAAAAATACATTTTTTCTGTGCTCATGGCTATGATATTTTCATATTCTTCAAATGCCAATTATAATGTTTCTAATATTCCTAAAGAGTTAAAAGAAAATGCTCGTTCTGTTGTAAGATATAAAAGTACTGTGCTTGAAATACATTCAAGAAGCAGTGCTACCTTAACCTACCATTATGCTATTACGGTTTTAAACAGAAATGGAATATGGGATGCTCAATTTCAGGAATATTATGATAAATTCTCCAGGATCCCGAATAATATAAAAATTACCCTTTATGATGCTTATGGCAATACGATGAAAAAAGTAAAACAACACGAGATTATCAACCAATTAGCATATGAAAGCATAGACGTGGATGATGCAAGGATAAAATATTATGATCCGGAAACAAATCAAGTCCCTTTCACAATTGAAATTGAATACACAAAAATATTTAAAGGAATATTATCATTTCCCGTATGGTCTCCAGGTTACAATTATAATGTATCAATAGAAAATGCAAATTTTACGGTAATTTGCCCGGAGAACTATAATTTCAGGTACTTTGAGAAGAACATGCAACAAAATGCTGATATTACAACTGAAAATGGAAAGACCATGTATAAATGGAAAATTAGCAATTTTTGTGCAATTAAAGAAGAACCTTTTTGTTTGCCTAAACGGGAATTCATTCCTATGGTTATCCCGGCCCCATCAGATTTTGAAATCAATGGATATACCGGGAATTGTAATACTTGGAAAAACCTTGGAAAATGGAACCTTAAATTGCTGCAAGGTAGAAATGATTTAAGTGAAGATACAAAGGTAGAAATTAGAAAAATGATATCTGATTCCATGACAACATATGAAAAAACTAAAGTATTGTATAATTATCTTCAGGATAAAACTAGATATGTAAGTATTCAAGAAGGCATTGGTGGTTGGCAACCATTCAAAGCATCATTTGTAGATAAATATTCATTTGGTGACTGTAAGGCTCTCTCATTTTACCTGAAATGTTTGTTGGAAGAGGTTGGAGTTAATTCCTATTATTCAAGAATATATGCAGGCTCATATGCACCTGATATGATCAAAGATTTCCCTTCTAATCAATTTAATCATGTCATGTTGTGTGTACCAAACCACAACGATACTATTTGGCTGGAATGTACCAGTCAAACTATACCTTTTGGATATATTGGAACATTTACTGATGACCGGGAAGTGCTGTTAATTACAGAAGAAGGCGGGAAATTGGCCCATACCCGAATATACACGCAACAAGAAAACAGTATATACCGAAACACATATGTGCAATTAAATGAAACCGGGAATAGTGATTTTACCATGAACACAAGCTACAAAGGTATACGGTTTGAAGACCCTTTTTATCTGACACGTATGGATAAAGACGAGAAAAGAAAAACCCTATATCAAAATATTAATATCCCAAATTTTGAGCTTTCCCATTTTACCCATGAAGTAATAAAAGATGAAGTACCAAGTGTAAATGAAAGCATCTGGCTCACAGCCGGTAATTATGCATCAAAAATAGGGGACCGGTTACTTGTACCCTTAAACCAGGTGAATAAAATTGAAGAAAAACCCAAAAATAACAGTAATCGCAAATCTGATATTTTCATAAGACGTTCTACCATGGACATTGATACCATTGTTTATGAAATACCCGAAAACTATATATTGGATAAAAGCCCTGAAAACATAAGCATATCTAATCTATTTGGAGAATACTCATTTATGGTCAGGCAACAAGAAAATAAAATTATTTATACACGTTCCTTCAAACTTAACAAAGGGACTTATCTGAAAGAAAATTATCCTGAATTTGTAGATTTTTTTGATCAGGTATGTACCGCGGATGAATTGAAAATGGTATTGAAGAAGAAGTAAATTGTTTGAAAAAATACATAATTATACCAATTTGGTAATTACTTAGTCTCTGTCCATTTAGTATAGTATTCGAGGATTTAAAATTTGAGCAACAACGCAGAAATCGGACATTATGGACAAACACTACTTATGTGGTTATTTCAATTTTTGATTTCACAATGGCCTAAATCTTTACCGGGATTTACAATATCCCTTATAAATCTTTTCAATTCAGGCATTTCAGGAAAACGCCTCATCTCCTTTCGGTTCCATATTTCCTGTTTATTAACACTTATGTTAAATATTCCCCCATTTGCCGGTTTTAATACCACCTCCTCAAGCTCCTCGTGAAATGTAGATAAAATTTCCTGTGCCATCCATGCTGCACGGGCAAGCCATTTACAACCTGTACAATATGTTATTGTTACCTTATGTTTCTTCATTTATATTAAATCCTCTCTTCTCTTCATCACACAAACTTTTACCTTGTCCAATAAACGGTAAAAACCTTTAAATATAAACTTATTATATTGTAATACTGACAGTTATAATACAATAAGGGAAACAGGACAGTATAGCAGCACAGTACATTTTTTTAAAGCCTGGCTTCTTCTATTTTTTGGCAGTAAGGTATGCATCAATGTTTTCAGCAGCTTTTCTTCCTGCAGCTATAGCCCTAACAACCAAACTTGCACCCGATACAGAATCACCTGCTGCAAAAACCTTATCTACACAAGTCATATTATTGTCACTTACCTCAATATTTCCGCGTTGATCATACTTCAATCCCAACTCGTCAGCCAATCCTTCATGTATGGGATGCACAAAACCCATTGATAAAAATGCAAGATCTGCATCTACTTTATGTGCTGTTCCTGGTTTTTCTTTAAGTTGCCATTTACCGTCAACATTTTCCCAATCTACCTCAACCAGTTCAATTTGTTTAAGGTTGCCATTTTTATCTCCAATAAACCGTTTTGTAGAAAGGCTCCATCTTCTTTCACAACCTTCACCATGCGAACTTGATGTCCTCAATATCTGCCCCCAGAATGGCCATGGATTATCGGCCTTTCTTTTTTCTGGCGGTTGCGGTAAAATTTCAATTTGAGTAATACTTGCTGCCCCCTGACGTGCAGATGTTCCAACACAATCACTACCCGTATCGCCACCACCAATAACATATACTTTTTTGCCTTTTGCCAGGATCCTTTCTTCAGGTTTAACTTCTTTTCCGCCCACTACCCTGTTTTGCTGAGTAAGAAAGTCCATAGCAAAGTAAATACCTTTCAGGTCTCTTCCCTCAACTGGAAGGTCTCTGGGTTTCATGGCACCTATAGTCAAACAAATCGCATCAAATTCTTTTAAAAGTTCTTTACCTTTTACATCAACACCAACATGTGTATTCGTTTTTACTTTCAGGCCTTCCTCCTTTAATAAATTTATCCTGCGATCGATTATGCCTTTAT
>JBNLCS010000864.1:0-7509 GCA_050303935.1 Bacteroidales bacterium | reverse complement strand
GTTTTACCAGCACCATTAGGCCCCAATAAACCTACTATTTCACCTTGTTCCAGTTCAATGGATACATTGTTAACAACAGTCCTGTTTTTATATCTTTTTACTAGATTTTTTGCACTTAATTTCATGATACAATCTAATTTAAAGCACTTATATTATTTATGCCGATTGAGCTTTAAGTTTTTCCTTTTTTATAACCCGTTTTGCAATTTTTATACTCATTTCATAAAGCAAAAATATTGGCAAACAAACAAGTATCTGGCTGAAAATATCGGGTGGGGTAATGATGGCCGAAACAATTAATATAATAACAAAAGCATGTTTTCTGTATTTTGCCAGAAATTCAGGTGATAAAATACCCATTTTTGCCAGAAAGAAAATTAAAACCGGTAACTCAAACATTATTCCGCTTGCCAACACTGCAGAACTTACGGTTGTTATATATGACATCAGGTCAGGGGTGTTTTCAACCTTGCTGCTGGTTTCATAATATACAAAAAAATCAATTGAGAGCGGGGCTATGATGTAGTATCCAAACAGAACACCTATAAAAAAAAGCATTGATGAATACAAAAAAATCAATTTGGTATATCTCTTTTCTTTTGGGTATAATGCTGGAGAAATAAAGCCCCACAACTGATATAATATATAAGGGAACGCTACAACAACCCCTGATATAATTGATACGATGATATGGGCCATAAATTGCCCGGCCATTTTACGATTGATAAACTGTGGTGCTTCCTGGTTAAGGTTGATATTGATCTTTTTTAGCAAACGGTTAGTTAAAAAATCTTTATCGGTAGGTGCAAAAATTATATCATCAAATACGAATTCTTTGAAAATGAAGGCCACAATGGCAAACACCAAAACCGCGATTATCGCCCTCATTAAATGCCATCTCAGTTCTTCAAGATGCTCCAGAAACGACATTTCCGTATTTTCCTGGTTACTCATGTGTTGATTCAGAAATTTTAGACGAAATAAATAAAAATTAAACAATTAATGATCTTTTGGTCAAAAGATCGTTAAGAATTTAAAGATTTTTATGAAAGTCTTATTAGTTTTGATGTACAAAAGTATTTAAATTTTGTACAATGGAAAGAAATAGATAAGTTTATTCCCTCGACACAACTTTTAAATTTATATTTCGTATTTAAGTAAAATTATTTTTAACTTGTATTTATTGAAGGCATCGTACAAGATAGGAAAAGAGGCTTTGAGATGAGTAATATTGAGAATATTGATTTAATTGCATTTCTGAAGAAATATTTCGGATTTACAGGCTTCAAAGGTAATCAGGAAGAGATTATCAGGAACTTGTTGAAGGGAAGGGATACATTTGTCCTAATGCCAACCGGTGGAGGAAAATCATTGTGTTATCAATTGCCCTCATTGCTTATGGGAGGTACTGCAATTGTAATATCCCCACTTATTGCTTTAATGAAAAATCAGGTAGATGCCATGCGTGCTTTTAGCGAAGAGGAAGGCGTGGCGCACTTTTTGAATTCATCATTGAACAAAACGCAGATAAATAAAGTAAAAAGTGATGTACTGGCTGGCGCTACTAAGTTATTATATGTGGCCCCGGAGTCTCTTACAAAGGAAGATTATATACAATTTTTGAATAAAGTTGAAATATCATTTTATGCAATAGATGAGGCTCATTGTATTTCTGAATGGGGGCATGATTTTAGACCTGAGTACCGAAGGATCAGACCGATTATTAACGAAATAGGTCAGGCGCCGCTAATAGCTCTTACAGCTACAGCTACGCCAAAAGTGCAACACGATATCCAGAAAAACCTTACAATGCTGGAAGCCGATATATTTAAATCGTCATTCAGAAGGCACAATTTATATTATGAAATAAGACCGAAAAAAGATACCAGCCGTGAGATTATAAAATATATTAAGGCCAATGATGGGAAATCCGGAATTATTTATTGTTTAAGCAGGAAAAAAGTTGAAGAACTTGCCCAAATATTGCAAGTAAATGGTATTAAATCTTTACCCTATCATGCTGGTATGGATGCTAATACAAGATCAAAGCATCAGGATATGTTCTTAATGGAAGAAGCGGATGTTATTGTTGCAACAATCGCTTTTGGAATGGGCATTGATAAACCCGATGTGCGCTTTGTAATTCATTATGATATTCCCAAGAGCCTTGAAGGATATTACCAGGAAACAGGAAGGGCCGGAAGGGATGGTGGTGAAGGAAGGTGTATTGCATTTTACAGTTATAAGGATATTCAAAAGCTCGAAAAATTTATGCAGGGAAAACCTGTGGCCGAACAAGAAATAGGAAAACAACTCTTGTTGGAAACAGTTTCATATGCCGAGTCTTCAGTTTGTCGTCCGAAACAACTTTTGAGCTATTTTGGAGAACAAATGAAAGAGGATTGTGGTAATTGTGATAATTGTTTACATCCGAAAGAAAAAATTGAAGGAAAAGATTATGTTATTTTGGTTTTAGAAACTATTTTAGCGGTCAAGGAAAAATTTAAAGCAGACCATGTAGCTGCAGTGTTGTCAGGTACAAAAACAGCAGAAGTTAAAGCATATAAGCACCATGAGTTAAAACAGTTTGGTGCAGGAAAAGAAAAAGATAAAAAATTTTGGGGGGCAGTAATCCGTCAGGCCTTGATTGCTCGCTTTCTACAAAAAGATATTGAAAATTATGGCCTGTTAAAATTGGATAAAAAAGGACATGAATATTTAAAAAATCCGTTTTCGTTTATGATGACACAAGACCATGATTATGAGATTGATAACTCCGAAGAGTCTGCCGGAATGGGAGGTGGGGGAACCTCTGCAGTTGACGATGAGTTATTTAAAGTTTTGAAGGATTTAAGGAAAAAAATTGCAAAGAAGCATAATCTTCCTCCTTTTGTGATTTTTCAGGATCCTTCCCTAGAAGATATGGCTATTCAATATCCGGTTACAGTTGACGAATTGCAGAATATTGTTGGGGTAGGAGCGGGTAAAGCCAAACGTTATGGAACAGAGTTTGTTAAGGTTATTAAAGATCATGTTGAAGAAAACGACATAATTAGGCCACAGGATATGGTGGTTAAATCTGTGGTTAATAAATCAGGGTTAAAAGTTTATATCATTCAAAGTATTGATAGAAAAATGTCACTCGATGATATTGCTGATGCCAAAAACCTTGAAATGAACGATCTGTTAAAAGAAATTGAAGCCATCGTTTACTCTGGTACTAAGTTAAACCTTAATTACTATATTGATGAAGTTATAGATGAAGAACGGCAGGAAGAGATTTTTGAGTATTTCAGGGAAGAGGCCGAAACTGAATCAATTGAGGAAGCATTAAAAGAACTTGGAGAAGATGATTATACAGAAGAAGATATACGCTTGATGCGAATTAAGTTTATGTCAGAAATGGGTAATTAACCATTACTGTAAAATAATTTATAACTTATTTAATCTATTTAAATTGATTAAAAATATAAAATTCACTAACTTTAACTTTTAAGTTAGACATACATTGCGTTTTATTTAAAGAAAAAGGAAGTTAAAACAAACAAAAAGTGCAATGTGATAGTATAATTTAAGTATAGTACTCGCATTTAAAATTTTAAACGTATGAAAAAAGTATTTAGTATCTTCTTATTGAGTTCACTTGTTGTCTCAAGTGTATTTGGTGTTACAAGATTAACATACGAACAGCATGCACTAAAAAACGATGTTCACAATGATATGGTTATTACCCAGTTTCAGGATCCGGGCCTACCTGGCCCAAATCAAGTATGGGATTTTTCAAATCTAAAATTGATTCAGGATTTTAATGGGACCATTCAGTCTCCCAATTATGTTAAAAGTTCTTTTTTCGCCAATAATTTTAATACTGAGCTGATCGAATTTGGAAATTCCTTCTATTTCAACATATCGAAAGAGCAAATTGAAATGACCGGTTTTCGCTCAAAAACCGGAGGCACAGAAATAGCATATGACAAACCTTTTGTTAAAATGAAGTATCCGTTTGAATATGGTAATAGTTTCAGGGGAAGTTTTGCGGGAGTTGTAAAAGCTGGAAGTGTAACCGGTGAAGTAAATGGTACATACGATGTGGAAGCCGATGCGTATGGAAGATTGATTTTACCAGGTAATCAAATTGTTGAAGATGCCTTACGTGTTAAAACCATAAAGAATTATACTCAACAGCTTTCTAATAGCACATCAGAAATAACAATTACAACGTATCGCTGGTATACGCAAAATGTCAGGTACCCGTTACTTGTCTTCATTACTACAGAATACAACAATAATGGAAGGAAAAATGTAAGCCATACAGCAGCCTATAAAACAGGAATAGAGCAACGAATTAACAATACTGTTTATCATAACGGAATAGCAAGTTTTTACCCGAACCCTTTTAATGAATCGTTCAGTGTAACGTATGAAATGGAAAACGCAGCGAAAGTTACTATTGAGGTATTTGATTTAACTGGTAAAAAAATAGCTAACCTATTAAATGAAGCTCAGCCTGTTGGTGTATACAACCAGGAATTTAATGTAGAAAAGTATGATCTTAAAAATGGAATGTACAACATTAAAATTATCATTGATGGTGTTACACAAAACCAACAGTTATTACATATAAAATAGGGATTTATAGCGTGATGTAAAATATAAAAAGCCCGGAAATGTTTCCGGGCTTTTTTATTCATTCTTCATCATACTTTTAAACCATCCAATAAGTTGATCCTTTTCTTGTTTGTCAAGTGAAGCTTTTTTGTGCAAATTAGTATAAGATTTTAAAGGCATTTTGTTTTCATCAATTTCTTCAATACATTCTTTAAGTTTATGAAGCTTTCTATCTTCGCTTAAAGTAGCCCATTCTGAAAAATTAAGGTGTTTTCTGCCTTCTTCAATATGACTTTTTAATATGAACTTGGCTGGTGTAAGCCTTGAATACCAGGGATAGATGGTTTCGTTTGAATGGCAATCGTAACATGAGGATTTTAGGATTGAATAAATTTCATTGGGAATTTTTATATGTAGTTCAATACTTTCTTTATTTTCTGATTTTACTTCTGGTAAATTGGTAGGAATAAATTGTACTACCACAATGATTATTACAATTACTATAATAGGTTTTCTTAGCTTTTTCATAGTTTTTGTTTAAATAGTATTATTTTTTTGGTTTCATGAATGATTCATTTAATATGCGTATGTTTAAATTTAATTAATATTTACTTTCTAATTCATAATTATTATTTTCATATAAAAACAATTTAAATGCTGCTAAGTTTAAAATTGCCTTTAGAGGATCCGGTTTACATATTTACAGTAATTTTGTTTATAGTTTTACTGTCTCCCCTGTTATTGAAAAAAATTAATATCCCTGATATCATAGGATTAATTATTGCGGGTATTATTATAGGCCCTAATGGGTTTAATTTGCTCTCTGGGGACATTGGCCTTTCAATTTTTGGCACCATTGGATTATTATATCTAATGTTTCTTGCCGGATTGGAGATAGATTTAAATGATTTTCTAAAAAATAAGAAACAAGGGGCGTGGTTTGGTATATTAACCTTTATTGTACCTTTTGTATTTGGATTTTTTGTTTTTGCATATATTATGGATTACAGCATCCGTTCATCCATACTGATTGCCATCATGCTTGCGTCACATACCTTAGTTTCGTATCCAATAGTTGGAAGGTTGGGGATTACCAATCATCCCATTGTTACTGTTATAATTGCAGGTACAATAATTGCTGATACATTGGTGCTTGTTGTACTTGGTTTTATATCTGATTCGGTTAAAGGTGATTTGAGTTCTATATTTTGGATAAAAACGATTGCATATTTTGGCCTTTTTTCAATTTATATTATTAAAATATTACCTTCCCTGGCAAGGTGGTTTTTCAAAAATCAGGAAAGTGAAGGAGGCAATCAATATGTTTTGATTTTAACCGCCATTTTCTTTTCTGCCGCTCTGGCAGAATTGCTTAAAATAGAACCCCTTATTGGTGCATTCTTTGCTGGTTTGTCATTGAATAGGCTGATTGTGAGAACTTCCTCCTTGATGAACAGGATTGTATTTATTGGAAATACTTTGTTTATCCCGTTTTTTATTATAAGCATAGGAATGCGGGTGGATTTAAGTGTATTGTTTAATGGCGTTGAAGGAATCTTAATATTATTATTGCTGGTGACGCTGGCATTTTCTGGTAAGTATCTTGCTGCATGGGCCACCCGGAAAATTTTTGGTTATACATTAAATGAACAAAACCTCATATTTGGTTTAAGCACTTCGAGGGCCGCATCAACCATTGCAATTATTATTATTGGATTTAATTTCAAACTGGTCGACGAATTAATTTTGAATAATACAGTAATACTGATTATGTTAACTTCCCTCGTAAGTTCCATTTATACGCAACGTGCCGGTCAAAAAATAGCCGATAAGCAGAAGGTTGATCAAATAGATGAAAACGATGAAAAGGAAAGAATACTTGTGCCTGTTAGTAATCCGGATACAATACAAAAGTTAATGGAATTCAGTATTTTAATAAAAGATACAAAATCAAGTGAACCTATTTATCCTATTACAATTGTTCAAGATGGTAAACAAGCTGCAGAAAAGAATTCTTTGAACAAGAAAATAATGCGTAAGGCACTTGAAAAAAGTTCTGCAACGGATCACAAATTTGTACCTGTAACCAGAATAGATCTTAACGTTGTAGATGGGATGCTTCGGGCAATAAAGGAGTTGATGATAACAAAGGTTGTGATTGGCTGGCACGGTAAATCAACCACCCTTGATATTATTTTTGGAACCATACTTGATAAACTATTAGCCAAAACGGAGAAAATGGTGTTTGTTTCTAAAATTGTAACACCTTCAGAACTAATAGGTAATGTACATGTTCTGCTGCCATCTGATCTTCGTCGTGAAAAGGGGTATCCGCAATTAATGAGGACCTTGCGTAATATTTCAAAACATTTAAATAAAAGTTTATATGTATATGGAAACCAAGAAGAGATCGACAGTTCAGAAAAATATTTTAAAGACAATAAGTACAAGGTCTTATTGAACTCTGATAAAGTATTAATAGACAATGTTTTTTTTAAAAATCTTGGCCAACAAATTGATAATAATGATCTGGTAATTTTTGTTTGTTCAAGAAAAAGTGCGATTTCGTATCAAAAGTTTCATGATACCATACCGAAAGCTATTTCCAAACATTTTACTGAAAATAATATTATTCTGGTATATCCGGAACAACAAATTTATAAATCAGGATTATTTAATATTTATGATTTTAATAAATAGGGTCTAATTTTCTATTTTGAGATACTGGAAAACGCTTCAATAACATTTGTAACATATGTTTTAGAAACAGGAAGGCTTACCTGAGGTGTGCAATCAAGATCAATAAGCATTCCTTCTTTTTCTTTTCTTATAATCTTAACTTTTTCAAAATTAACAATGTACGACCTATGACACCTTATAAATGAAGAAGGTATTAAGTCG
>JBNLCS010000863.1:0-3861 GCA_050303935.1 Bacteroidales bacterium | reverse complement strand
GGGACAATATTTTAACTGGGAATTAAACCAGGTTATTATGCTGGGATTTGTTATTAGTTTAAGCAGTACCGCGGTAATTATTAAGCTTTTGCAGGAAAGAAATGAAATGCAAACTAAAGCAGGGCAGAATGTACTTGGTGTTTTGCTGGTACAGGATGTATTAATTGTTCCCATGATAATTATCCTGGGCTACATGGGAGGTGACAGGCCAGGTGTTTCCGATGTGTTAAAACAAGTTTTTGGTGGGATATTTATTATAGGGATTATCATTTATATCTTGCAAAAGAAAGAAATTAACCTGTCTTTCCTGAAATATCTGAGAAAAGACCATGAGATGCAGGTTTTTGTTGCATTCGCATTATGTTTCGGCTTCTCTATATTTACTGCTTTGCTTGGTTTATCTTCTGCTTTAGGGGCTTTTGTTGCCGGCATTATTCTGGCATCTACAAAATCGACCAACTGGGTACATGATAGTCTTCATGCTTTTAAAACAATGTTCGTTGCTCTTTTTTTTGTCTCGGTGGGTATGCTTATCGATTTAAAATTTTTACAAGAAAACGCAATTACAGTTAGCGTATTGGTTTTAATGGTTTTTATCGTAAACTATACAATAAATGTTTTGATTATGCGTCTTTTTCGTAATAGCTGGAAAATAAGTATGTATGCGGGTGCTTTATTATCGCAAATTGGAGAATTTAGTTTTATTCTGGGGGCTACCGGTTATTATGCGGGAATTATTAATAGCAATGATTATCAGCTGATTATCAGCACTATTGCTCTTACACTATTAATAAGTCCGTTTTGGATTAACCTTACCAGAAGAATAATCAGCGTAATTTAAACATTAAACCTCAGCTTCTTATACATCTTCAAGAGTACCGCGTCTTTTATTTTTTAGTTGTTTAAAATGTGAAGGGGTCAACCCAGTAAATTTCTTAAACTGATTAGAAAGATGGGATACACTGCTGTAATGCATTTTGTAGGCTATTTCAGAAAGGTTAAGCTCATCATATACGATAAGCTCTTTTACTTTTTCAATTTTATGTGTCAGGTAGAATTTTTCAATGGTAATGCCTTTCACTTCAGAAAAAAGATTGGCCAGGTAGGTATAATCATAATGAAGTTTATCACTAAGGTAGTTTGAAAGGTTAACTTTTATTTGTTCATCAGTATAATGTACCAATTCAATAATTGCACTTTTAATTTTTTCTACAAGGATACTTTTCTTATTATCCATCAATTGCAGTCCTGATTTCCGCAAAGCAATATCGAGGTGTTTCAATTTTTCTGCAGGTATATCTTCAACTGTATTTGCTTCACCAATTTTTACGTCAATATAACGCAACCCCAGTTTTTCCAGCTCACTCTTAACTACCATCTGGCAGCGTATACAGACCATATTTTTGATGTATATTTTCAATATAATAAAGCAAATATCTGCTAATTATTAAAACGTAAAGGTACAATAAATCGATGATTGTTAATAAATTAAATAAGATCATCTTATGTTCCCACAATAATCTGTCAAATAAAAAGTAAGATGTTATTAAAGGAGCTCGTATACACCTATCTGCCATTTCGTTTCTTGCCCAAAAATTCATTGATTATATGCTTTGTGGCTTTATATTGTTGAATTGTGTTTTTATTGTTCTTCGATTTGGCTTCCATTCTTTTAATGAACCTGTCAAAATGCCTTAGGAAATACCTGTCAAAGCCTTTTCTGCCTTTATAATACTCAACAATGGTACACGCGTCTATAATTTGTCCTCATCCGGAATTTTTCGCCTTATCCTGCTCAAGGAATTTTCAATATCGACCATTTCATCATTTATCGGGTTACTTTTTTTAACCCTGCCTGATTGGGGACCCCATACTAATTCTTCGATTTTCAATTATGTGGCATAAAAAACGAAAAAATATAAAATACGGTAAAATAAAAAAGCCCTTTTTAAAGGGCTTTTGAATAGATTTGAAACTTTTTGCTTCATTTTTGCAGTCCGTAGGGGAATCGAACCCCTGTTACCAGGATGAAAACCTGGCGTCCTAACCCCTAGACGAACGGACCGTCAGTTATTTTGAAGTTTCGGTGTGCAAAAGTAGAGAAATTTTTCTTTCCTGCAATTTTTTTTGTAAAAATAATTTGCTGATTTTTATTATTTCATTACAAACTCATGTTGGCACCATCACAGAGGCTTATGACCATAGTATTTTAAACTCTATTATATTTCCTTTCTCGTTCTTTTTTTCCAAAGTTGTAATTCTTATATCCTTCACGCCCGATATTTCCAAAGCCCTTTCTATCCATCCGCATATCCGGTTAACAATAACATTATCGCAGCCATCAGCATTTATAAGGTTAATTAGTACTCCCGCATCCTGATTTTTGACAACTTCCATTTCGCACGGACGATAGTACCTTGCAAACACATCTTTTGCCCTGGAGATAATAAATGAAGGGGATGTTGCCTTCACAAAAATTTTATATATACCAGTTAAACCTTTTTGTGCACTATACCTTCCGCTTTCCCATGCTCCTTTTACTATGTCATTGTTAAAAAATAACTCACTTATCCTTTGGGTTGGTTCAATGGCAGCGATTTCAACCGGATACCACTTTGTGCTGTCAATGGATGATTGAAATATCTGTTTTGAACCTTCATTTAACATTCCAAGCCATTGTTCATACTTGTCCTGGTGGTTTAATTTAACAAAGTCCCTAATAGCAAGTAAGGCCGTTCCTTTTATTTCCATTTTGCTCCGTTATTAGATAATATATAAATCAACGTTAATCATTTAAATAATTTACAATTTTTTGACCAAAGAAACTAAATCAACACCTAAAAAGTTACCTGAACTCATTAATAGCAGTACACTGTTCTTTTGATCCATTCCTAATATTTTAGCTTCAAGCATTGCTGCATCGTTAATAATTTGGATATCTTTCCGGTTGAATCCTGTTGTTATCTTCCCGTTGTCAAGCTGTTTTAACTTCTTTTGCTCTAAAACTGCTTTATTATATAACACTATGGCTTCATTAGCTGTGTTTAGGGTATTTGTATATTGAGGTAAAAAATCCGCGTTCAAACTACTAAACGTGTGCAATTCGAATATCGCAATTAACTTCTTGTCAGGATGTCTTTCTTTCACCGCATTCACTGTTGCCCTGACTTTTGAAGGCGCATGGGCAAAATCATTGTATACCAGGAAGTCATTTTTCTTGAATACCAATTCTAACCTTCGAGCAGCTCCGGTGAACGTTTCCATTTTCTTAAAAAATACCTTTTCTTCAATTCCCACTTCATTACATACCAGCTTGGCAGCGTTTATATTCTTCATATTATGATTACCAAACAATTGTAATGTATATTTGCCGTTTTCAGTAGATACTCTTGTTTGACCGTCCTGATACCGATATGATAATGCTTTGTATGGAAAAGTATTGATATTCTTTCTGTTCGACAAGTCTAACAATGGAATGTTTTGATCTTCGCCGTCATAAAAAAGTTTTCCCCCATCAACCATTCGCTTAATAAGTAACCTAAACTGATCAAGGTATATTTCAAAGGTTGGAAAAACGTTAAAATGGTCCCACTCTATTCCACTCAATACGGCTATATGTGGTTTATAATGATAAAATTTCGGCACCTTGTCCAAGGGAGAAGTCAGGTATTCATCCCCTTCAAAAATGGCTATGTTGGAATCATCCGAAATATTCACCATAGTTTCAAATCCATCAATTTGTGAGCCAACGAGGTAATCGAACTTTATCCCAGCATTTTTCAGTACATGCAATATCATGGATGTGATAGTTGTTTTACCATGGCTCCCTGCAACTACGATCCTGGTTTTGTTTTTTGTTTT
>JBNLCS010000862.1:0-3722 GCA_050303935.1 Bacteroidales bacterium | reverse complement strand
TGCAGATTTCCTCTCGATTGATAAGTATGGGTTGGATGCAGGCGCTGCACCGGGTGCTGCCGAAGATCCCGCCAATTCCCCTTGGTTCTGGAACAACGATCATTGGCTGAATTACCTTGAATTTGTGCGTGCCATGAAGGACACCTCGAACCTACCTGTTGTCCTGTGGCAAATTCCTGTAGGACACATCAATGGCAGTCAATCGACCAATCCTTATACGGGAGGTGCATATGAAGAGATGACCAATGTGTCAACCAAGTATGAAGATTCGGCGGGAACGTTCTTTTTAGGGGACAGCTTTACGCCCGGATCCGCGAACCGCATAACCCACTTTAACGCGAATTACAGCAACGATAGCAAGTTAAAGGTCAATGGCAATGTCACAACTTGGGGCAACCATATGACGGAAGCACGAGATGCAGGTGTGATCTCGGTTTTGTTCGGAGCTGGGGTTAACGCCAGTACAGATGGTGTTGGCAGCCCCCCAACTGATGATTATTGGTGGATTTCAAAGGTGCAGGAATATTTCCAAAACCCTGTGTCATTACCGTAATTTGTTTAAGGTAGAGACGCCTCGCTGAGGCATCTCCTCTACAAAAAATATATAGGAGCGTTAGGATGAAAAGAATGAAAACGAATTTTAGAAAAATTGATCACCCGTCTTCACAAATCTGTTTCAGTGTATTCAAATCCAGTAGTTCAATCTGACTACCATTTACCTTAATGATACCACTTTCCTGAAATTCTTTAAGAATCCTTCCCGCACTATCTTTGTTCATGTTAGTAGCGCTGGCAAGGTCAATTTTAGATATTTTAATGATGTTTTGGTTATGGTTGTAAATAGCATTACTAAGATACAATAAGGCATCTGCAATACGTCCGTGCATTTGTTTCTGCGTAAGGTTCATAAAACGGTCACAATAAAACAGCTCCCTTTTGCTTATTTCCTGGCAATATTCGATTGAAAATTCTTTGTTTGTCTTGATCAGGTGCAAAAATACGTCTAACTCAATTAGGCAAGCTGAAGTTTCTTCCACAGCAGATAGGGTGAAATGGTTTCTTTTGTCAACAAAAGCTCCCGGGTCAAGGTAAAAATCTGGTGGTTTCAGGTACTGCATGATCATATCTTTATTTTTACCTTCAATATATAATTTAGCCAACCCTTTGTGGATTATTAGCAGGTGAGAAATGGCAGTTCCTTGTTTTACAATTGTTTCGTTTGCTTTGTATTTGATTTCATACCGGGACTGGTTAACAAGTTTTAATTCATCATCAGACAATACTTTGAATAATGAATGTTTCCTGCTACAAACTATACAATTTCTATCATTATTGAATGATATCATGCCAGCTCTCCTTCATTTTTGTATTAAATCTAGTAAAGATTTGCCACAAATATAAATATAATACTAAAAAATCTTTTATAAGACTTTTCAGAATTTTTAAACGTAAAACGAAATATTTTCAAATTTATATATAAAAAATCAACAATTTTTCAAGATGGTTCAAATTAATAAAAAATTGAAATACAATAACATAAGTTTTATCTTGATTTGAAGTGTTGAAATATGCAATATGTGTTTAAAAAATATACATATTTGCTAAATACCTGAAAGATAATGGTTAACCTCAGTATTTTTAAACGACTGTTTAAAAATACAACAATAAAGCTGTTTAATTTTTAATCAAACCTCAGTTTTTTACTTGTTAAATATCAGTAAATTAAATAGATAATAACTTTGGCATTTTTGTTGGATAGGCTTTTAAAACAAATTAAGAAAGGAGTACAAAATGGTTATTTTAAGTTTTATAGCATTTATTGTTCTCTGCTTATTAATAGATGCAGTCGTTCATGCGATTAAAAGAAAAAAAGCAGAAAGTATTGATGCTGTTATTGAAAAACATGGCATTTTTGATGAGAAATCTATTTCGGTGCCGTTGGGTGTATTTTTTGATAAAGGCCATACATGGGCATTTATGGATAAAAACGGAATGGTGAAGGTGGGGATTAATGATTTTTTGCAAAAAGTCACCGGTAAAATTAACAGGGTGGAGATGGTTCAGGCTGGTGAAAAAATAAAAAAAGGAGATCCGGTTATAACCATTATCCAAGAGGGCAAAAGGTTAATAATTAATACACCTTTATCAGGTAAGATAGTAGCTAAAAATACGTTGTTAACTACCAATGCCGATGTGGTAAATACTTCACCCTATAACGATGGATGGATATATAAAATTGAACCTGATAACTGGTTAAAAGAAACACGTTTTATGATGATGGCAGAAAAAGCAAAAGAATGGGTCCATGATGAGATGTTAAGGCTAAAGGACTTTCTGGCAGTAACACTGAGCAGGTCAAATGGAAATATTGCTTGTCATGCATTGCAGGATGGCGGTGAATTAACATCAAATGTGCTTTCAAGTCTTGGTCCTGAACTCTGGGAGGAATTTCAGGCAAATTTCATTAATAAAGCCGGGTAATCTAGTTAATAAAAATTTTAAATAATGGGAATAAACAGAAGAAATTTTATGAAAACCCTTGGCGTTGTGGGTGCTACACTTGCAATTGGGAGCAAGGCCAAAGGATCGCCCGATGCAGGGGAAGAAGTTGAATTTAACGCCATTCTTTACGATTCTACCGTTTGTGAGGCCTGTCAGTCATGTGAGTATGCATGTGCTGAGGCCAATGGGTTGCCTGAACCGGAAGATTATCCTGAAGTAGGTGTTGTAAGGAAAACGAACGAAAACAGAAGAACAGTTCTCAACCTTTACGAAACATCTAAGGGGGAGAAACCTGCGAAAAAACAATGTATGCATTGTAACCAACCGGCATGCGCTACTGCATGTTTAACCCAGGCCATGCATAAAACAAAAGAAGGACCGGTGGTGTGGAGGGAAGATAAATGCATGGGGTGCAGGTACTGTATGGTTTCATGTCCTTTTGATGTGCCAAAGTTCGAATACAATAGTACCAATCCAAAGATTGTAAAATGTACGATGTGTTTTGACCGGGTGAAAGAAGGTGGTTTGCCGGCGTGTGTTGAAAACTGTCCGGCCGAAGCGGTAATTTTTGGTAAAAGAAGGGATATGATAAAAGAAGCAAGAAAAAGGATTGTTGAGAATCCAGAACGTTACGTAGATCATATTTATGGTGAGCATGAAGCAGGTGGTACAGGGTTCCTTTATTTATCGGCCGTGCCATTTGAAGAACTGGGATTTAAAACCAATATACAAAACAGTTCTTATCCAAAATTAACAAAAGGTTTTATTTCCAGTATTGCACCTGTCGATATTCTGTTGCCAGGGCTATTGCTTGGAATTCATGAAGCCACGAAAAAAAGAAATAAAACTCAGGAGGACGAATAATTATGAATACTACAAAAACAGTCACCTATAATTCAGCTAAAAATGAAAAAAGTAATTTGCTGAAATTTATAATCAATGAATTTAAACCTAAAGGTAAGATTTTTACACCTTTTAATATTATAAGCGCCCCTGTTATTTTATTGGGTCTCGTTATCATTTATTACCGTTTTGCACATGGCATAGGTTCGGTAACTAATCTTTCTCAAGATGTACCCTGGGGATTGTGGATTGGTTTTGATGTGGTAACCGGGGTTGCTTTTGCCGGGGGGGCTTATGTATTGGTATTTATGGTGTATATTCTTAACTTGGAAAAATATCGTCCTATTGCAAGGGTAACAGTGTTAAATGGTTTTTTG
>JBNLCS010000861.1:0-8668 GCA_050303935.1 Bacteroidales bacterium | reverse complement strand
ATACCGATTCTTTCGTAAGAAAATCAAAGGGATCTGACATGTCTTGATTTTCTCTTTCACAACTTGTAATCAAGGATGTTGTAAAAGCAAATAAAATTAAAATTCTCTTCATCTCATTTTTCAGTTTTTTATAATTTATGTTTTTATGAATCCGCTTTTGACTAATAGTACAAATGATATACCACAATTCATTACTATTTTACTTGTAAAATTCCATTTCCTTCACATTACACAAATTCAGTCTTATTTAAATGTTAATCAATTTGTTTTTGTATCCTTTTATCCACAACTGAATCAACAACCTTTTATCAAGCTGACGAGGTATGCCAGAAGAAACAAAAAATCTTTTCGCACCTTGGTGTGTGGAAGAAGGCCCCAAGATCCCGATTGCGTGGTATCAGGATCAGTCCAGCTTAGTATTTTCAGTACACGAACATTTCCAAAATCACAGTCTCATGGATTTAATTTGCTTAATTTTTCTTTCGTTTCAGTTAATAATTTATCAGCATAACTATTTGTTAAATCTGTTAACATCTGTCTTGCTTTGTCAGGATTGGCTTTATAAATATCAACTATTTGGTCTTCTTTTGCTTTTTGAAGATTGAGTACCATCGTTTCAAAACTATCTTTCCATATGCGTACTGAATCTATTTCATTACCATAACAACTATCAATTTTGGAAGCATAATCATCAAAAATCCAACATGCATGGTTAGGATACATTGATTTATAATCTCTGTTTTTAATATTATAATCTTGTAGTGCTTTTATGTAACTTTCCTTCTCATAATCTGAATGTATTTTCGCAATACCATAGTACCAAGGGATAAAAGGTTGAATACATGGATATCTGGGTGCAATCCACATTATATTTCCAATATCCGGAGGCAACCAACTGCGCAATTGTGTTATACAACTATAATCATTAAAACCATTACATACACTTAACGTATCAATATTGGTGCTATGCGGGCATTCATTATTGTATGATTTAACATAATTCGTGTTTTCATAATGATTCTGTAAGGCTTCCATTAAATCATTAATACTTAATTTGTGTTTAGGTTTAAATGAAAAAGGAAAATCGTCATTGATGCTATATTGCTTTTCTGAAAATTTATTCAAAATAATCCATTTACGGGCTTTATTAAAAAGGGCATCACGTCTGTCTTCCCGACAATATACTTTTCTAAAATTGAAGGTGGAGTCATTTTTTGGGTCATACCAACCTTTACCTATGGCATATTGTACAATATCCGGTGATGAAAGATAGTTTAAGGTATCTGTGTTATCAAAATTATCAATAACAAAATAATTGGGTACAATTGCCACTTCGTCATCTTGAACACGTCTAGCAATCCAATGTTTACTGTATGTAACTTCGAATACCCACGCTTCATTAGGATCTGCCATAAGATAAGTCCTTCCCGAATGTGTATAACCATATTCTTCAACTAATGCCCCGGCAACTTTTACCGCTTCTCGTGCTGTTCGTGCCCTTTCAATGACAATTCTTCTTAGATTATGTTGAATCTTAGCCTCACCTTCAGTAACTTTTGAACGACTTCCATTAGATGTGATTGCAACACCCCATTCATTTAAATATTGTTCTTCAACATAACACGAACCCGAAATCCACAAATAACCATAGGTTTCTTCAACTTCATCGATTGAATCCAATGCATGTACGAATATTTGCTTTTCACCCGGTGTATGCTTTAATCTTGGAACTTTGTGCAAGTCAACAAAATTTTGACCAGCATCATCTTCGTTGTGAGCAAAAAATACCGACCCATCTGTTGTCGCATTTTTTCCAACCAGAATAGAAAAGCAATCCAAATCTGATCCTCTTTGCGCAAACAAACTTGATATGTTTAATAGAATAATTAACAGTGTATGAACAAATTTCATAATATGTTTTTTTAGTTTATGAATAGTCGTATGTTATACTCACCACGAACGGCAATCAGTCTAAAAACCGCTCTAAAAAAGCTAATATTTAAATAGAAGCAAACCTTTACATCTATGGTTGAATGGGTTTTTGAACCCAATTTTAGGTTTCCTTAGTATTCTTTAAATTTTTTCTAAAATTGAAATCTTGTTAGTTTTGCAACAGTTACTTATTTTGTAAGCAATTGCATTATTCAATTCCAATTTTCTCAAGTTTATTTTCCAAATTCTCAATCCGTTTGTTTTGCTCAATGATATAGAGAGTCAATTCTTCAATTTTCTGTAATAATTTTGTATTTAATTTTCCTAAATCAGCTCCTTCATTACTCATTTCATTAGCTGAAGCAATCTCAGGTAATCGTTTATTTTCTTGTATATACGATTCAACTTCTTTTAATGGTCTTAACTTGTAATCTGGCTCGAACACAAAATCTGCCCCATCTAAATTTACTTTTATTTCATCAGCTCTTATTGAACCAGCAACATCAAGTTTATAATTTGAGTTTTGTTGTGTTGTTTTTCCTATTAATACATTACCCCCATTAAAAAAGCTATTTCCACCTCCGTTTAGTTTTATCATAGTTTGAGTATTACCAGCATTCATAATGTCAATTCTTGGATTGTATGAATTAGAGCCCCTTAATTGGATTACAGGAATTGCATCAACGTAATTTCCAAGTTGTAAAGTATTATTATTCCACTCAATACGAGATGTTGATGTATTAAGTCGGATATTACCAGATACTTCTAACTGTTGATTCGGTGAAGTTGTCCCAATTCCTAGAAATCCATTATACGCTAATACCATCTGAGGAGAACCAAAACTTGAATTTAAATCCCCACTGCCAACTCTAAATCCTAAATACTCATCATTTGTTGTAGAATGGTCGTACGAGAATATATCAAAGTTTAAATCAGCATGGCCTGACCTAATCCGTAATCCCTCACTGCTAAAATTATCTCGTGCATTTCTCAAAATCAGATTAGGTGTCCACACCTCACCAATTATGTCTGGTTTTACAATATCTAACGGTGAATTAGGTGTGGTTGTCCCAATTCCAACATTACCTAATGAATTAATCACAAGATTATCACTCCAACCATATCCTAACCTTAAATAATTACCTGAAGAATGATCCTGAATGGTATAATAATTACCTCCAGTAAAATCACCATCATTATCAAAAAGTAAATAACTTTTCAATTTTACCGCTCCTTGTGTTTGAATATTATTATCTCCAGATTGTATTAAATGTCCAGAACCAATTGTAACATTTCCAGTACTTGGAAAGTCGTTTGTTTGACTAAATACTGAATTTATCATTAAAATAGTAAATAGGATAGAGAATTTAATTTTTTTCATTTTATAATTTATTTAGATGTTAATTCAATAATTTATTTGCATTTGCTTATTCAATTCCGTTTTGATCTAGTCTTTCTTTAAGCTTTTCGATCTCTTTACTTTGTTCAATAATATAAAGTGTCAACTCTTCAATCTTTTGTAAAAGTTTAGTATTCATTTCACCTAAGGCAATACCTTCTTTAACTTCATCAGCTTTTGGAATCTCTGGCAAATGCTTATTTTCTTTTATGTAATTTTCAACTTCCTTTATTGATCTTAGGTTATAATTATCTGAAAACACAAAATCAGGATATTGACTGATGTCAGCCAATACTTTTATCTCTTCTGAAATTATTGTCCCATTTACTGAAAGTTTTGCTTTTGGATCTGTTGTTCCAATACCAACATTGCCAGAAGATGTGAGAACAATATTATTGTTCCAATGCCAAGCTCCACTTGAAAGATATCTTGTTTGAATGTACATTCTACCACAGGCATTTGAGTTTCCTGTATTATCAGGTGTAACTAAAATTCTTCCTTGTTGCCATGGATTACTGCCATCTGTATTAGCTGGAACTACAAATCCAAGTGCTGCACCTTTACCTATTTCTCTTGAAGAACTAGTAGCTTCAATTATTAAATTTGCATCATACGCACTATTTGTTGAATTGTATATATATGCCCCAGACTTTGTATGTAATATACCTTTGGGATTGTTTGTTCCAATTCCAAAATTGCCATTATTATCTAATACAGCTTTTACATTAGTTGCATACATGATTTCTAATTTCCTTTGACCTGCACTCCCGTTATTCCTGAAATATATTGATCCCGTAGCAGATGGATTTTGAAGCATAAGCCTTCCATCATTACCTTGAACCTTAATATATCCATCTACTGATAATTTTGCTAATGGATCATTAACTCCAATTCCAACATTACCATCCCGTTTAAATTTAATTATGGATTTTGTCCAACCGTAATTATCATTAGCTGTACTCAATCCAAAATTCCCATCTGACCCTGCAACAAAGTACCAATTTTTATTATCTAATAATGCAGATGTATTTGATAAAAAAAGATAAGCAGTACTACCTTTTATTACTGTTGGTCGCCAAAGTAATATTCTATTTGCAGTACCATAAATATTAAGGTTCCCATCCATATTAGACCTGTCTTCTGGTGAAACATCTATATTCCAATTTGATGATGTTCCTAACCATTTTATTCCTTCTTCAGGCCCTGGATCATTTATCCATAAAGCATTAACATTTTCTAGGTTTCCATTATTAAAATCTTGACTTTGACTAAATACTGAAATTTGAATTGTAAATAGTCCTAATAAAACATAATTCAATTTTCTCATTTCAATTTATTTTTCTGTTTATTAAATGGTAATTTAATGTTTGATGGTCTTGGATTCAATTGCTTGCAACGTTCCTCAAATACGGCAAGTTGGAAATTTTGGAACGCTTCTTTATTCACCGAGACAAATGCTGAAACGGACACAGGATACTGAACACCAAACGATTGGTCTCAATTTGCTATATTTGATGTTATAAAAAGTCTCTATTGCAACGTTTTTAATAATTCTAATATCTCCTTATTTTGTTTTTCTAAATTCTCAATTTTGGCATTTTGGTTTTTCAAATCTTCAATCTCTTTCTGTTGTTCTATAGTATAAAGTGTCAATTCCTCTATTTTTTGTAATAATTTGGCATCCATTTCCCCAACATTAATCCCATCTTCTTCAATTTCTTTACCTGACGGAAAATCTGGAAGATGTTTGTTTTCTTTAATAAATGATTCAACCTCGTCAATTTTTTTTAATTTGTATTCTTCTTCAAAAACAAAATCAGCAGTTGGTGCTAGTAAAACTTTAATCTCTTTTGCTTCAAATTTACCTTGTAAAGCTGCATTTCCAATACCGTTTATAGTAAACACTGTCTTCTGATTAGTAAAGGGAGATTCACTGCCTCCATTGTGTATGTTAAACTGAATATAATTTTCACTTGCATTAATTGAATGATATGTACTTATGGAATGATATCTAATATCAGGATTATCATTCCTTCCTAACCTTATTTGTTCAGAATGTTCTTGATAAGTGGCGTTACCGATCAGCAATAAGCCATCATTAACATGTAATTTTGCTTTTGGATCACTAGTTCCTATACCAATACTGTTTAAACTTCTATCAATCACTAATTCAGTTCCATTTTCAGAACCTATGCTCATCTTTGCATTTCCAAGTCCATTTATATAACCAGATGTACCACTACTTGTATATACTCTCAAATATCCATTTGTGATTCTTAGATTACCTTCCACATCAAGTAAATCATCAGGGCTGGTTGTTCCAATTCCAACTCTACCTCCATATGGAACAAAATATGCTCTAGCTCCTGCTAAATCATTGTTTACATGAAAAATAGCTGTTTTACTAGTTCCATCTAGGTTTGTAATTTCAAAATTTTTTCCATTACTGGTTGTGTTCAATCTTAGAGTAGAATATTGACTTGTCCCTATATTTTTAAAAACCCAAGGTCTGTCTGTATTAAATTTTAATAATTCTCCTCCATCAACGTTTTTGTTGATTGTCAATTTTGTTGCAGTCAATTCATCTTGTGAAAATGAAATAATAGAATACATAATAATGCATGCTGTCAATACGATTTTTTTCATTTTTAATATTTTAAAGTTTAACAATTTATTATCTAAGTAATGGTGTTTCTTCAATTGCTTAAAACTCCTTTATAAACCCACCAAAAGTTGGGTTATTCACATAATTTAAATGCATAACCCAACCGCTGTCAGATTTTTTGTAAAAATACCATTTTTTCCATAACACAAACCATACCCTAAAGAGTTACAAAACAATTTACATTTTGTTGTTGGGGTTTTTATAACCGTTTTTTTATTAGCACGAGACAAAATTTTAGAAAAAAAATATTACTAATTAGACCATATCACACTTATTTTAAATACTATACAAAACACAAGCCCCGCCCTTAAAATGAAAAGACCGGGTGTTATGGCAGGGAAAAAAACCATAAAACAAATACACAAAAACGTTATAATTTAGACTGATTTTAAATTAACATTTCGGTCATGGTGTTTTAAAAAAATCACATATTTTTGCCCTCTGAAAATACCCATGGTCTATTTTCAAATTTGCAATTAAAAAAACAATACAAATGATAAGAGCATTACCCGAAAGCAAAGGGGTTAATACGTTACGCTTTTTATTTGTTGCGGACCCGGTGCAGTACATTATCCTAAGCCGGAAAATAGCCGGCACCCGTTGCGCAACATTATCCTGGCACGGAGAAGTATCAGCACCTGGTGCTGTGAAAATCCCGGCTTGGAAAACTGTTAGCACCCGGTGCGGAAAAAAACACTGGCCGGGAGAGCGTTCAGCACCTGGTGCAGAAGATTTACACGAACATTTATTAATTACTTGCAAGAAAAGTCCAGTGGCGGATAAGAAAAATCCATTTTCAAGGCTTGCGAAGTCAGAAAATCAGAAGTCCCGCCTTTTGCGGGATGAGGAATTTTCTAACAAGCGTAACGCAGAAAATGGGGTTTTCTTGCCGACACTAATTAAAACCGTCGGGTTACACAACCGGAAAACCGTTAATATATGTTTGTAACCTACTGTGATATAATTTAAACCAAATACATTAAAGTAAATTTTTTAATTATGAAAACCATTTTATTTAGTAATTTCAGAATTAGTGAGTTCATCCAGTTTTTTAAATCGTTAGTTGGGTTGTGCAATAAAAACAACCCGGCAGAATTAGGGATTATCGTCCAGGTAAACAAGATGGACGATGAAAACAAAAGTATGGAAAGCTCATTTAAACGTGCACAAAAAAGCAAGTATACCCAAAAGTTAATTGAGCTCGACCAGCAACGCGACAATATGATTGTTGGCATACGTACCATAGCAGAAGGTTTTACCTATCATTTTGACGAAAAGTTAAAACAAGCCGGGAAGGCCATTGTAGAAACGATTGACCGTTATGGCACTAAAATTTCAAAACTTAACTACAAGGCCGAAACAAGTACACTGGACAATATTTATACGGATTTTTTGAATTCGAAAGAGTTGACCAAGGCCCTTACTATTACCAATACCAAGGCTATGATGGACAAAATGATAACTGCAAACCAGGAATTTGAGGAAGTTTTTGAAAAAAGGATCCAGGATGACGCGGCCGACGACAGTAAAAGCAGTGGTGAATTGGTTAAACAGGCCATTGTTGCATACCGCACATTAATAAAACATATTGAGGCCCATGCTACCATAAAACCGGGCGAAGGCTATAACAAACTTATCAGGGAGATCAATGAGCTGATCGATAGTTATAACGAAACCATGGAAAAACGCACCCCTTCTTCAGATGTTGAAGAAGACAACCAATCAGAAAGCGGGGAATAAAAAGTTTGTACTTGCATTTTAAGGGAATGTTTAAATTTCTGTTAAGCAAAGAGGTTGTCTAAAAAGTCTTTGCGAACCTCTGTGTCTTCTTTGTGTCACTTTGCGTAAAAATTGTACGTGGCTGTTACGCAGAGATACACAAAGAAGTCGCAAGTTGCGCAAAGTAATAATATGACGAATTTTCATTAATCCTTAACTTTTTAGACACCCTCTTTTTCAAGAGAGGGGCCGGGGGCGGTTAGTTAGCCCTCCTAAAAGCTGCTAAACAACAACCTGCCTTTACTCATCCCTCTTTCCCTTCTCTCCCAAAAGAAGGGAAGGAAATACCAATAGATAGTGTTTTTCAGGAATGTTTTATGTAACTAAAAAGTTAATGTCAGCAATAGGTGTTACCATGAAGCTTCCCTCTTTTTTCAAGAGAGGGGCCAGGGGCGGGTTAGTTAGCCCCCCTAAAAGCTGCTAATTGATGGGATATGATTTCGAATGTTGAACAAGGGACACTGAACGTTGAACCATGAAAATTGAACCTTAAACTTTAAACTTTGAACAACACCCCACCTTCCACAATCAATCTCATTAATAAATTAACATTGAACAATGTAAAACAGAAATCACCTGAAAAGCTCCATTACATTGTCTACCGACATCTCTTTAAAAGGGTTGTTTGAATTTACAAACACCTCGGCCAATTGAGATTTTCGCTGCTGCAGGTTCTGGATTTTTTCTTCAATGGTGGTGCTGGAAATAAAACGGTAAACAAATACTTTGTTTTCCTGGCCTATGCGATGTGCCCGGTTGATTGCCTGGTTCTCTGCAGCCGGGTTCCACCAGGGATCAAGCAAAAACACATATTCGGCGGCAGTGAGGTTTAAGCCCACCCCTCCTGCTTTTAACGAGATAAGGAAAAATTTATGATTGGCATTTTCCTGAAA
>JBNLCS010000860.1:0-2528 GCA_050303935.1 Bacteroidales bacterium | reverse complement strand
ACATATAGCCAAACAACCGCCAAGACTGCAGGAATTCAACGCCGAAATTCCTTCTGTTTTAAATAAAATTGGTGACAACAGTTATGAATTAAGGGTTTATCCATTGCTTAAAGAAGAATGTCGTAGTGTGATAATATCGTATTATGCGCCCGCTGCATGGTCAGGGGCTAATTATATGGCAAACGTACCGGTTGATATGCTCATGGGGTCGGCAAAAAATATTCGTGATTTACATATTTATGTTAAAAACCTGGATTATCAGAAAAAACCTATTCTGCAAAAAAATGATTTAACCCCATTTGCATATAAAGGAAGCGTAAACGGTGGTTATTGGGAAAAAACTACCTCTGTTACAAGTAATAGTCCGATAAACATAATTATTTCTTCCCCGGTTAAAAATGGTATTTATCTGTCAACGTACAATACTGGTGAAAATGAGGGGGTATATCAGCTTGCCTTGTTACCTGATAAATATATAAAAACCAGGGTTGCTACCAAAGTTTTATATGTTGTTGATTATGATGTTGAACATACTACCCTGTCAAAAGCAGACCTTTTTGCTACTATCAGGCAATCTATATCGGGTAACTTAACTGAAACAGATTCTTTCAATGTTGTATATTCTAACCTGAATAATGGCCTATTATCTGAGAAATGGATCGCAGCTTCTGATGTCAACATTAATGAAACATTTGGTAATTTTAATATAAAAAACCTGGCAAATTATTCATTGTTGCCAGCAACTATTACTAAGGCACTGGAATATTTACAGAAAGGGCAGGCAGGGGAAATAATAGTTATAACTTCTTCGAATGGTGAAGGCGAATACAAAGAAGCCAATGCGTTAATTAGTGACTTACTTTCATTAACCTCATATAAGCCTGCTATTCATTCTGTTAGTGTTAGTGACTTTAACATCATGGGATTTTTTCAGGGAGGTATTTATTATCAGGGCGATGAATATTTTCTTTCATTACTTTCTCAAAAAACAGGAGGGGATTATTTCAACATATTAAATAATAAATCAACCGGTTTATTAAACATATTAAATTTGGCTATAAGCAGGGTAGAAGGAAATATTAAAAACGCAGATGTATTTACAGACTGTGATGAAGGATTTTGTTATGGCAGGCAATATCTATATAATTTGAATGATGGAATAAATATTAATACCCCAATTTTGCAAATAGGGAAATTTATTGGTAATACGCCATTTTATATTAATTTTTCAGGATTGTATCAATCAAACGCTTTTTCAAAAGATATTGTGCTATCAGCCAACGATATTGAAGAAAGTGATGAATCTTTAATTCAGTTTTGTGCAGGTTTAAACATTGCAAATCTTGAAAAAACATCATTAAAGAATGAAATAATAACACAAATCATGAATACCAGTACACAGAACCATGTTTTGTCACGTTACACAACCTTTCTTGCTTTGGAACCCGATATGAATGTGGAAGAATTGGAAGAAAACGAAGAAGAAGAATTTTTCCCGGTAAATGTTGAAAAAGTAGTGGCCAAAACGCATAAACTTGAAGCATCTCCTAATCCTTTTTCAACTTATATTGAAATCAATATTGAGCAATTGCAGGATATTATTTCTGAAAATTCAACAATGGAAATAATAAATGTAATGGGACAGGTAGTAAAATCGTTTGATTTGTCAAAAACATCAGGTAGCATTACATGGGATGGGCTAACGGATGATGGCCAGCTGGTTGAAAGGGGCGTATACTTTATTGTATTGAAAACAAATACAATAATTTTTAATATAAAGATTGTAAAACAGTAATAATACAAACAATTCAGCGTTTCTTACTATGTTAGGTCAGATTCGTGCCTGCTGTTCTGACGGGAGATAATTGCAAGATGATGGTTTTCAGGTATGCAGGCACATTAATTAAGTAGTTAGTGTTTACCTTTCTTTCTGACTAACCTAAAATTCCCCCGGTGTTATTCAATCCTGAATATGCCGGGGGATGTTGCTTTGTTTGAAGTTTGGGTTCAATGTTCAAAAGCAATATATTTCATTTTCCACATCCACTAAAAAATATCTTCTGTGTTTTTTATCCCTACTTTTGATTTTTTACTTCATTTAGTGTTACTTTGCCAAAATTTTTCAACCATGAGAAAATTAAGTTGTTTCATATTAATAGGCTTTGGTGCCATTATGTTTTCGTGCAATAACCAAAAGGAAATGAATAATAACAAAACATTTAACTACGAGATAGACAAGTTTGCAGATTTACGGGTATTACGTTACCAGGTACCCGGATTTGATACCCTGGATATTGAGAAAAAGAAATTATTATATTATCTGTCGCAGGCAGCATTGTATGGCCGTGATATTACCACGGACCAGTTTGGGAAATATAATCTGGCAATTCGAAGGGTAATGGAACATATATATACAAATTATAAAGGCGACCGACAGAATGATCAATTTAAAGCTTTTGAAGTTTACCTGAAACGTTTGTGGTTTTCTAATGGAATACATCATCATTATTCAGGCGATAAGTTTAAAC
>JBNLCS010000859.1:0-2823 GCA_050303935.1 Bacteroidales bacterium | reverse complement strand
GGTATTTCCTATTTCAGGAGCACCTCCTTTTCCTGAGTTAATTTTTTGCCCCACTTGTAAACCATTAGGAGCTAAAATATACCTTTTTTCACCATCGGCATAAACCACAAGTGCAATACGTGCACTAAGGTTAGGATCGTACTCAACAGTTTTAACTGTTCCTTCAATACCATCTTTATCCCTTTTAAAGTATCCTCCTATATATTCAACCAGATCAATATACTGTTTAGGAGAAACATAGATTTTTTTGCAATTTTCGTTACAATTGAAATTTGATATATAGGTAATATGTAACGCAGCGTTTCCCAAATAAAACATAGCATTAAAAGCTGTCTTGAATTTCAGGTCGCCCCACTCCGGTGTATTCAAATAAAACCCTTTATCACCCCAACCAAATGCAATGTATTTTGAAAACTGCAATAAATAATCGTCTTGTTTCAACTCTTCAGACCAGTCTTTAAATGAATTCCTTTTGGGCAAAACAATATCAAGATGTACCCCATTCGTTCTTAAAAATATTGCAATATTTTTTTCCTGATTTTGAACATGATTCGTTGGGATTAATTTACACACAAATGCCGCTATTAAATACAATAGCAAGAGCATACCTATAGTGGCCATTATTTTAAAAATGTATTTATATGCTCTCTTTAATATTGAATAGTTGAACATTTTCAGGGAACGTTTTAAAAAAAAACTGTCTAAATAAAAATACATATTTAAACCCTGAAAATATGAAAGCAATTCAAAGATTTATAATCGTTTTATCAATGTTAACTATCATAAACAACCTTAAAGGAAATGGTGTTCTTGTTAACAGTCAGAACAATTATGGTGAATTTTTAACGTCAGAAGTCAAGGTAACCGTTGAAAACCAAGTAGCCATTACACATGTGTCACAAATCTTCAATACTTCAGGTACCGACGGCTCATTGAAATATGCGTTTCCATTGCCTGAAGGGGCCAGTGCTACTAAATTACGCTATATGGTCGATTCGGTCTGGTACCTTGCTAAATTTTCGCATAAGCAACAGGATTCAACAATAAACCAGGGAGGAGGAACAAATAACGAAAACTCTGAATTAAATAATTACCTGGGCAATAATCCGTTAATATACAAAATTGATCAACTGCCAGAAAGTAACAACACATTGGTAATAGAGCTTGAATATGTACAATTATTACCGTATGAATATGGACATGTAATTTATGAGTATCCGAATCACTATAACGACATTGATCTTACAAAAATTGATTCTATTAAATTTTCATTTATTCTTAATTCCAGCAGAAGTATTAGTAGTGTTAACATGATAAGCCATACCGCTACAAATAAAAACGTTGCGGACCACCATGCATCTTTATATCTTCTTCAAAAGGAAACATTGTCTGAAAAAAATATTGTAGTAAAATACGGACTTGATATTAATGAATTTGGATTATTTAGCATAAGCACCTATCTACCTGACAGTTTATTACCTGATAATTATGGTAATGGATTTTTCGCATACGTGGTAGAACCCGATCCTGATGAATCAACACAAATAATTAACAAGGCATTTACGCTTATTATTGATCGCTCAGGAAGCATGTTGGGTAATAAAATGAACCAGGCACGTGATGCAGCCCAGTTTATTACCCAAAACCTTAATGCCGGGGATTATTTTAATATCGTGTCTTTTTCATCATATGTATCCAGTTTTCGGAACAGTCATGTACGCTTTAATAATCAAAATATGACCGATGCTATTACATATATTCAAAATCTTCAGGCTGGTGGTTCCACCAATATCAGTGGTGCTTTTGGAGAAGCAATCCCTCATTTTTCAGGTATTCCCGGGGATATGGCCAACATTATTATATTTTTTACTGATGGTGAAGCCACCACGGGGATCCAAACTACCAATGAACTTATTGAATACGTGAGTAACTTAAACACTATTCCTGAAAAATCCATTAATATATTTAGTTTTGGTATAGGTAGCAGTGCAAATGAAACACTATTAAGTGGAATAGCAAGTAATAATGGAGGAATCGCAACCTTCTTAAAAGATAATGAGTTGGAAGATGTTATCACAGAATTTTATTTAAAGATAAAAAACCCGGTACTTTTAAATACAGATGTTTCATTTACTCCTGAAAACACGCTTCAAATTTATCCATCAAAACTGCCAAATCTATATATTGGCAACCAACTACTTTTAATCGGACGATATTCAAAACCTGGTAATTATAACACAACCCTTTCGGGAGATACATATGCAGGTTTTAAAAATTATACATACAACCTTTTTCTGAGTGATACATTAAATGAAAAATATTCATTCTTAACAAAATTATGGGCAAAAGCAAAAATCGAAGATCAGATGATTGATTACCGAATAAACAAAAACAATTTGGTAACAGCAGATTCCATTAAAAATGCAATTATAGATATCAGCTTAAATTACGGTGTGTTAAGTCCGTTTACCAGTTTTAGTGGAAGCAGTATTGACAACCAACAAGATCCTACAATAGATGATCCAGACAATTGGATGCCTGTGAATATTGAATATGATGAGATAACAGATATAAAAGACCTGGAATCTCAATTATTGAAAATTTATCCAAACCCGGTGATCAACAAGGTAAACATAGTTGTACAATTTAATAAAACCTACTTTGGTAAAATCCGGCTAACTTTATTTGACTTAACAGGGAAAATCATTAATATCCAGAATTTTGAAGTTAATGGCGAACAATATTACAAACTACATCTTGATCTTAAAACTATTGAAAATTTAAACCATTATAAAGGGATTTTACCGTTTCCAATAACAATAA
>JBNLCS010000858.1:0-4772 GCA_050303935.1 Bacteroidales bacterium | reverse complement strand
CAGTCGAGTTATGCTGAAACATATTTGTGGGAATTTGGTGACGGGGCTGTTTCAACAAAACCTGAGCCGGTCTATACATATTACGAAGCAGGTAGTTACAAAATAAAACTTACTGCCACCAATAAAGAAGGACTAAAGAGCCAGGCAAGCGATGTAAGCACGGTATATGTTTTACCAAACGCGTATTTTGACCTCGCGCCTAAAATTGTATTTGTAAACGATGAACCTGTTCATTTCTTCAACATGTCTGATAATGGTGACTTTTACATATGGGATTTTGGTGACGGGGAGTCTTCTACTGATTTTGAAGCCCAGCATACCTACACTTCTCCCGGAAGTTATGATGTTTCATTATTGGTATGGACAAATGACAGTTGTTTTGATCTGTATGAGATGAGAAATGCTGTATTGGTTGAAGAAAGTGGTAAGATAGTGTTCCCAAACGTGATAAAACCCTTGTCGAATATTGACCAGAACCGTACGTTTAAACCAGCAGTACTGGACGATGTAGACGAATATCATTTAACAATTTACAACCGTTGGGGAGAATTAATATTTGAAACAAAAGACCCGGATGAAGGATGGGATGGCAGATTAGCTGGATATCCCGTTAAATCGGACGTTTACGTGTGGAAACTAAAAGGAAAATACATAAATGGAAGGGCTATTAATGAAATAGGGGATGTAACAGTAATGTATTAGCTATGCAAAAAAGGTTGATTGTTATATATATGGTTTTGATAATTCTTGGAATGAAAAAACTTACCGGGCAAGACCCGCAATTTTCGCAATTCTATTCCAATCCATTATACCTGGCACCATCGTTTGCAGGTTTAATTGCCGACACAAGGGCTACTGCCAATTACAGGACCCAATGGCTGGGTATAACAGAACCTTTTCGCACCTATTCATTTGGTGTTGATCACAACTTTCACACATTTAACAGTGGGTTCGGTGCATTTTTTATGAAAGACCAGGCAGGTACAGGCCACTTAACCACCACAACTATTTCATTGCAATATGCTTATGAATTTAGTATTACACAATATTGGTTTGTTAGGCCCGGCGTGGAATTTAAATATACCGAAAGACGCATTGATTTTTCAAGATTATTGTGGGCTGATCAAATATCTGCTGTAGGAAACAATTCAGCTTCAAGCGAATTACCCCCGGAAGATAAAATTGGGGATATAGATGCCGGGACATCAATTATGGCATATTCTGATAAATTCTGGATTGGGTTTGGTATTGATCATTTATTCCTGCCTAACCAGTCACTCTATTCATTAGATGGACTCGATGAAAATGATAATCCAATTGGATACATTCCAATTAAATACAGTGTTTTTGGCGGAACAAAAATTATAAACAAAGGTCGGTTAATTAATCCATATGATGCCAGTGTACAATTAGCCGCCTTATATCGTATTCAGGAAGGTTATAATCAACTTGATGTAGGGTTATATTGGTTCAAAAAACCCCTTGTACTCGGAATATGGTACAGAGGGATGGCCAGGACAAAAGAAAAAATAAGCCGTGATGCCATAATTTTACTTGCAGGGTTTAAATTGGAACAATTTAACATTGGCTACAGTTATGATTTTACGGTATCTAATTTATTAGGCAGCACCACAGGATCACATGAAATAAGCCTGTCAGTACAATTTGAAACAAAGGTTAAAAAACAAAAGCTACGTTCAGTACCATGTCCTGATTTTTAATTCCATTGTAACCCGGATTATGTGTTAGAACATTGTAATGAGAGTTGCAAATGCGATAAAATATGGGTTTTCAAAAAGGAAGCATGGCCACCGTTATGGTGAGTTTTTGAAAACCAAGAAGTGACATATTTTTAGTGAATTTTTCGGTTTAATTCTCTTTTTTATATTTTTGCAACATATGGAACAACCTGATTATAATAAAGAAGATATTATCCGGATGCTCGAGGCTGAGGGAGATGAAAAAACCTCTTTTTTTAAACAATCTGCTGAGATTAAAAGGCTGTATGTAAAGGATAAAGTATATTTCAGGGGGCTAATTGAATTCTCCAATATTTGCGCTAAAAACTGTTTCTATTGCGGCATAAGGAAAGATAATGAAGCTGTTGCACGATATAACCTTACCGATGAAGAAATAATAAATGCCGCTTTGTTTGCCCAGGAAAATAAATTTGGGTCCCTGGTATTACAATCTGGGGAACTTGAATCCAAAGCCTTTACGAAAAGAATTGAAAGCCTGTTAAAAGAAATACATCAAAAAACCAATAACTCATTACGAATTACCCTTTCCTGTGGTGAACAGTCAATTGAAACATATAAAAGATGGTTTGAAAGTGGTGCACATCGCTACTTGTTACGAATTGAATCATCAACTCCTGAATTATACTTAAAACTGCATCCGAATGATGACCAACACAGGTTTCATAAAAGGGTGAAAGCTTTAATAAACCTTAAAGATATTGGTTACCAAACAGGTACCGGTGTGATGGTTGGATTACCGTATCAATCAATAGAAAACCTTGCTGATGATATCTTGTTTATGAAGGGTTTTGATATAGACATGATTGGCCTTGGCCCTTATATTGAACATACAAACACGCCTCTTTACAAACATAAAGACTTACTGTTGCCACTTGAAACAAGGTTTCAGTTAACCCTTAAGATGATTGCTGCTTTGCGCATTATAATGAAAGATATAAATATTGCATCAGCAACAGCTTTGCAGGCAATTGACAAGATTGGACGGGAGAAGGCTATTAAAATAGGGGCAAATGTCATTATGCCGAATATTACCCCCGGGAAATATCGTGACAGTTATAGGTTATATGAAAATAAGCCATGCACGGATGACAGTGCAGAAGATTGTGTTAGTTGCCTGGAGATGAGAATTGCGCTGGCAGAAAATCAGATTGCTTTGGATGAATGGGGTGACTCACTACATTTTAAAAAAAGAACCTCAAATTATTTTGAATAATTAAGAATCCGTATAACAATTGTTAATGGACGATGCCGAAAATCCATAAAAGAGTAGGTATAACATAAATTTATTAGTATGCCCTTAACCGCAGCAACAATTGAAACCCTGGTAAAAATAGCCGGCTCAATATTTGATCGATTTGTTAAACCACCAAAAAAAAGACAATTTCCTGAACTAATTAGTGATGACTTGGTATCTATTGGTTTAGCTACCGGGTATTTTTTTAATTTTATTGATATGACAGCCAAAACCATGCAATATGCTGGTGGCCTCAACATTTATTCCACCAATGCTGATAATAAGCCCGATACCGAAAAAGAAGCTGAATATTATTCAAAAGACAACATACGCGTTGAAATTATAATGCCCCAAAGGCTACACGCCAATAATTTTGCTGCCTGTGAACAGGAGTTTACACAATACAAAAGAGGGTTCTTTTACTCAGAAGCTAACGGACGTTACTACGGTATTAATTACGCTACCATGGAAACCAGGAATAATAAAATGTTACGCATTATTGATTATGCACGCCCTGTAACGGCTGCTAAACCCTTTTATGAGCAAATACTTATGGTTGCCACTGAAGCCGAGGACAAATGGGAAAAAACCCAAGTAGCAGAAATAGCTGCATTTAAAAAAACACTTGATGTTTTGCTAAACAGGGCATATGGTACCTTACCTAATAAGTTGAATTATATGGATATTGGATAATAAATTACATAACCAGGTCAGAATACCCTAACAACATAATACCAAATTTTAAAGTATTTTGAAGTACAGCGCAATTGATGGTTTTGATATATTGTAAAAATACGTTATCTATACCCTTTAATTGAATGGGATAAGTGTTCCCGTTTCTTTAAGAGATTGTTTAAAATTCGTTTTTGGAATTTTTTATAGTGTATTTTTGTCCCAGATGAGGTGGATTTGATACGAATAGCATTGACTATTTAAAGAAAGTCCAACAAAATATGGGGCAAAAAGACGCTTAAAAAAACTGAAAGATGAAATTTAAACAGTCTCTAAGTACCTAACAAACTAATTTACAACCATTATGATGAAACGCTGCAAATCCTTAATACTCCTGCCCATCATCTCTTTGCTAATATCTTGTTCTTCGGCTAACAAGAGCGAGGTTATAATGATTCCTATGAGAGATGGGGTTAACCTTTCAACATTGTTGATTTATCCAAAAATAGCCCGGGACAAGTTTCCAGTAATACTGGTACGAACCCCTTATAAAAAAGAGTTGTTCCCCCAAAAATATAGTTACCTAATAGATAATGGATACATTGTTGCGATTCAGGATGTACGGGGTCGGTTTGGTTCACAAGGTGAATTTGAACCCTTTCTTAACGAGCGGAAAGATGGCTATGATGCAATAGAATGGATTGCTTCGCAAAGTTGGTGTGATGGAAACATTGGAATGATAGGAACGTCATATGACGGTTGGGTACAATATTGTGCAGCTATTGAGAAGCCACCTCATTTAAAAACGATCATTCCAAATTGTGCCGTTGTCGACCTGTTTCATGACCTGCCATATTGTTATGGAATTTTTATTCCTTATATATTGTCGTGGTGTGAAATTGCAGAATCGGAAGCAACGGCTGATTTATCGGGTAAAAAAATTCAGGAAATACAAAATAAGGATTGGCCTGTACTGTTGAGGCATAAGCCCCTTTCTGAACTTGATGGGCATGTGTTATCAAAAAAGCTTGGTTATTATCAAGAGTGGATACAAAACGATACTAAAAATGAGTATTGGAAAAGAGGAAGTCATTTAGAAAAACTTA
>JBNLCS010000857.1:0-7109 GCA_050303935.1 Bacteroidales bacterium | reverse complement strand
AACCAGGTTACGTACAGGTATTATGACAAGGGCGTAAGAACAGCTTATTAAAAAACAAGAAACAAGTGAAAAGAAGGCAATTCATTAAAATATCATCAGCGGCTGTCTTACCAATAATCCTTGGGAATTGCATTGGAAGGAATAATCCTTCCAAAAATATTGAATATGATATAAGCATTCACAATGATGCTGATGTGGGCCACTTACTAAGAAAAATCCCGGAGCTAAAAAAAATAAAAGAAATACAAACCGATGTTCTAATTGTTGGAGCGGGCCTTGCCGGGCTATCTGCAGCATACCAGTTGTCATTGAATAACAGAGAGTTTCTTATTTGTGAACTCTCAGACCGCATTGGAGGCTCTTCGTCCAGTCAGGAATTTATGGGACAGGAATTTTCGCAAGGTGCTCATTATGATCTTGGGTATCCCGAAAATTTTGGTAATGAAGTATTAAAGGTATTTGAAAAGCTTAACATTATTGAACACAACAGAATAAAAAACTGCTGGGAGTTTAAAGAAAAGAAATACCTGATACCCCCTGAGTCTGAATCATACAGCATATTGTATAACCAAACAAGTAGTAGTGTTTTACAAGAAGGTGAAGACACAAAGGCATTTATTGATCATTTAAAACAATACAGTGGCAAAATGCTACTTCCTACGCGACTAATCGATAAGAAATATCACCACCTGGATAAGATCCCGTTTTATAAATACCTTGAACAAAATATTGACCTCACAAAGAACCTTGTGACGCGTATCAACTATCAAATGCGGGATGATTATGGCGGTAAAAGTAATGATGTTTCTGCCCTTGCCGGTATCCATTATTATATGTGCCGGCCATATTACGAAACAGATGTTGAACTGTTTTCCCCACAACAAGGAAATAGCTATTTTGTAAATAAAATAGCCCGAAACATTGAGAAAAACCAAATTTTATTAAACCACCTGGTGGCCAATATTGAAGAAAATAAAAATAATTTCAGTGTTACCGTACTCGATATACCGAATAATGGGACAGTTACTGTAAAGGCAAAAAAGATAATTTATGCCGGACAGAAACACGCTTTAAAATACACGTACCCAATACAGTTCAACAAGTTTGCAACAAACAGGTATGCACCCTGGCTGGTAATGAATATTATTGTTAATAGCGATTTAAATAATCCTGCCATTTGGCAGAATGAAATTATTACCCCTGATAAGGATTTTATTGGTTTTGTCGATTCATTTGCCCAATATCAGGATGTTCCCGGAAACAGAATTTTAACAGCTTATTTTTGCTTACCCGAACTAAAAAGAAACCAGCTACTAAATATTCACAAAAACAAACAGGAATTGGTTGATGAGACCTTGAAAATTATGAGTGAATATTATCACAGGCCAATGGAAGGAATCATTGAAAAAATTTATATTAAAGTTTTGGGACATGCTATGCCGATACCGTATCCCGGTTACTTGTTTAATGACAGGAACAAGAATATACTACATAAAAATTTTGTGTTTGCCGGGGTTGACAATAGCAGGTTACCTCTATTATTTGAAGCCATTGATTCCGGATTAATTGCAGCTGGGTTAATTTAATTTTATATTTTTAAGTTAGATTTGTTTGCTGGGAAAGCAAATTTATCCCAGATTTGCCATTAGGAGGAACGACCTAATGGCAAGTGTGAAGGCTGGAAGGTTGAATCTGGGATTGATCCCGAATAAGTAAATCTAAAATTCATGAAATTGAATGCTAGGAGAAATATCGGCTTAATTATTGGTATAGCACTCTATTTACTATTGCTCTACCTGATAGTAATTACAGAAAAGGGGAATGCAAATGCCAACATTAAGAACTTGTATGATGCTATCTGGTATTCAATTGTAACATTAACAACGGTTGGATATGGTGACTTTTACCCGGTTACGCCCCTGGGTAAAATTTTGGGATTATTGTTTATCATCTCAAGTATTGGCCTTATTGGTTATTTAATTGGTAACATAACGAACAAAATACGCACTCTCATGGTGAAAAAAAAGGAAGGTTTTTATGGTACATCTTTTACTTCGCATTATGTGATTATAGGATGGAATAGTTTTTCAAAACTAGTGATTAAACAAATTATAAATGCCGGATTAAAAGTAGTAGTGGTTACCGATGATAAAGAAGATATTGAACAAATATACGAGTTGTACAAACCTCAGCAAATTTTTGTTTTACTAACCGACTTTACAAATTACGAATCGTTAGAAAAAGCCAATATAACAAATTCCCAATCTGTTTTTATTAACCTGCAGGATGATACCGATTCATTGGTTTTTCTAATCAATACAAAGAAAATGTTTCCGGGGCTAAACTTTGTTGTTTCCGTAAATAAACCTGATTTAAAAGAAACCTATCTTTCACTGGGGGTTGACAAGGTAGTTTCACGCAACGAGATTGCCTCCAATATTGTTGCCAGTTTTATTTTTGAACCACACGTGGCAAATTTTACCGAGGATTTAATTGCTACTTCGGTACAACAAACCGATTATGATATTCAACAATACAAAGTGATAGGATCTAACCCATATCTGAACAAAGATTACCTGGATGCATTTGTTGATATTAAACAAAAATTTGACTGCATATTATTAGGCCTTGTACAAAAGGGCAGTAATAACCGTGACGAAATCAAAAAAAACCCTCCTGCCGGTACTAAAATAGAGTTAAATAATTACATGCTGTTAATATCCAACGGCTTTTGCAAAAAAAACATAGAAAAAGCCTTTGGTGTAAAAGAAGGTATGTAAATTTTTGCTGTCAAATAACCGTAAACAAAGGAAATAAATATTTACTTACAATTAGCTATTAATAATTTTCAAACCTGGGTTTTGTGGGACATTTAAAATACTAATATGCTAATAATGGAACCTGCATGACAAAACCAATATTTCATTGTTTTCAAATTTATATACCAACCGATGTTCTAAATTAATACGTCGTGACCAATATCCTTGCAGTTCATGACGCAACGGTTCAGGTTTTCCTATTCCGGAAAAAGGGTTTCTTTTAATATTTTTTAGAATGGTATTTATCTTTTTAATCATTTTTTTATCAGTATTTATCCAAAATTCATAATCATTCCATGCTTCTTCTGTAAATGATATATTCATTCTTCAATTAATTTTTTTTTAACAGTGTTACCATTTTTAGCTTGATCTAAAGATTTTCTTAAATGTTCCCTATTCGCTTTTGTTGATAATAAATGCATTGTTTCCATCAAAGAATTATACTCCTCTAGTGAAATCATAATCGTTCCCTTGCCCGTGCTTCTTTTAATTAACAATGTGTCATTGTTATTTTCAACTTCATCTAAATACTTCTTTAAATCTTTCCTAAATTCAGAGTAATTTGCTGCAATCATAACCAATATTTAATTTACAATTTTAAAGCCAATTTAAAGTACAAATATACGTACTTAATTTGTTTTATCAAAGAAGAATTTTTAATTAGCTTTAATTGGGGTTTGTTAGACTTTTTTAATGTTGATAATCTAAAAATAAATATTCCTTATCCAGAAAGTTTAATATTTTTTTATCCAGGGTCCAAAGTTTAAAAGCATTTTTTAATACCGTAAAAATGATGCTGGCATCAATTAATTTAATCCCTTTAGAAACAAGTTTTTTTTTGATAAGCCAACTCTCCAGCATTAATAAATAAGCCAGGTTCTTCTATTTTTGAAATATTCTCCCAAAACATCAAAATGTATTTCCGTTTCCTTTCATTTAATGCCCTTTGAAGCAGTTCCCCAAAGATAGGTTCAATAGTATAGGCTGACCTGGTATTGATTAAATTCTGAACACCTTTATAATAAGGTTCATTACCTTTAAAATATTCAATCCAAACAAATGTGTCAACAAGAACCATTTTATTGCCTGTTTAACGACCTTATTTCATCCGCGCTATGCTTGAATTTCAATGGTTTTTGTTTCAATTCTTCTCCAAGCTCTTTCAGTTTTTTTAAAGCAACATATTCTTTTAATGCAATCTTTACTGCTTCAGTAATATTTTTTGCATTTGAATATTTAATTGCATCATTTATTAATCCATCATCTATTAATGCTGTAACTTTCATTATATTTTAATTTGCATACGCACAAATACACGAAACTATATCGTATATAAAAATTAATTGATATTATGGTTGGGTTTTGTTAGATGCAATTATGATGCATTATTATTGTATAAAATTGAAAAAGTCCTTAGTTATCAACAATCTGCCATTATATGATGTTTTATTCAAATGAGAATTAACTCGATTAATCCTCATGATATAATCTCCTGAATTTTTACAAACAACAAAACAAATTGCAAACCTGCCCTCAAAACCTTACCGGCAAAAGAAAACAATCATCCCTCCCTTATATGGAAAAAATAGCTAAGGTGAAGTCAGTTAACCTAAACTGATATTAATACAATATTGGAATAACTTTAGGTTCACTTATTAAAACTGTAGGGTTTTTTTCCCGGATACCAGAAATCACATCTTCAATTTGCTGAAGGGTACAGGGCATAGTTGCTACAGAAAAAACTGCCTTATCCGTTTTGTGCATATTATGACTTACCGTATCAATATTTATTTTCTGGTTGCCTATTGCCGTGGTTACCAAACCTGTAATACCGGGAACATCTTCCGTTTCAAAAGTAATTATGTACGGAAATTTAAAATGTTTGGCATCGGTGAATTTCAGGCGTTCACCATAAACGAACCCCACAACATTACCTTCATACCTGGCAATAAAAACAATATCTGCCACTATTGAGCTGGCTGTTTCACTTGACCCTGCACCTGCACCAACAAGGATTTGTTTTCCGGCATAACGGGATACAACATTTACGGCATTGGTTGCGCCATTAATGTCCGATAAAAAATTGTCATTTTTCACCATCATCGGGCATACCGTTGCAAACACTTCCCCATTAATACGCTCGGCGAAACAAATCAGTTTTATGGTGCAATCTATTTCCTTGGCAAATCGGATGTCCTCGCTGGTAATATCTTCAATTCCTGTTATTGAAAGCTGTTCCATTGATACTTCCAGGCCAAAAGCTTCTTTCATTAAAATAATAATCTTATGCCCGGCATCCCCGCCATTTATATCAAGACTTGGATCAGCTTCGGCATATCCCTTCTCTTGTGCCAATTTCAAAGCTGTTTCAAAATCCATATTCTCCCCCATCATTTTAGAAAGAATATAATTACTTGTTCCATTCATAATACCAGATATCGACTTTATCTTATCTCCGGTAAAACTTTCTTTGATGGTTTTTATAATTGGTATAGCCCCGCAAACAGCCGCTTCAAAGCCTATTATTTTATTGTTCTTACCGGCAGCTTTATAAAGAGCACTTCCCCGTTCGGCCAGTAAAGCTTTATTGGCAGTAACCAGGTGTTTGCCAGCCTCTAAAATTTTAACACATAAGCTTTCAATAAAATCATTACTTCCCCCAATTGTTTCAACAATTAAATCTATTTCAGGATCATTAATTATTTTATCAATATACTCTCCGGCCTCTTCTTTAGTTAAATCTTTTCCGCCACCACAAAATAATTCCCTGGGCAAATTAAATTTCTCCGATGCCACAGAAGGTGACAGTTCTATAATACTTTTAAGATTAACAATACAGTTACTCCTTTCTGAAATCTCTTTGTTAATTTCAGTAATTATCCGGGCCACTCCGCCCCCAACGGTGCCACAACCAAATATGGCTATATTAAATTGTTTCATTTTTAATAGAAGGTTATTAACAAAGCCGCCAAGATAACAAAAATTGACAAGAGTATATATACATCATGATTTGACAATGTGTAATAAATATGTATTTTTAAGCCGTTTTTCTCATTAATTGCAGAGGAAATAATGATTTAATATTTTCATATTATTTTTTCTGCCAAATAATAACACACCTGTGAAACGGATTTTTATTTTACTTGCCATTCTTTCAAAAACCAGTGTTTTTGGTTATGACAATTACGGTGTAGGTGCCAAATCGGCTTCAATGGGAAATGCATCGGTAATGGTACCGGATGTTTGGTCGGTCCATCATAACCAGGCCGGCATGGCTTTTTATGATAAATTTTCGCTTGGTATACATCATGAAAACAGGTTTTTAATACCTCAATATGCTTACCAATCAAGCCTGTTGTCCCTACCTGTTAAATCAGGGGTATTTGGGTTCAGCTATTCTTTCTTTGGTTATAAATTATTTAATGAAAAAAAGCTGGCCATTGCTTACTCCCGTAAACTAATTGAAAAATTATCCATAGGGGTTCAAATGGACCTTATTAATACCTATCTGGCAGGTTATGGAAAGGAAAACCGGCCATGCGCAGAAATTGGATTAATGGCTCAACCCATTGAAAATGTATTTATTGGGGCACATGTATTTAATGTTTTTCAAACCAATTATTCGGAGAATTTCACTACAAGTTATATACCAACCATTTTCAGAATAGGCGCTGGTTATCACTTACAAGATGTTTTAATGATCAACATTGAAGCAGAAAAAAATATTGACGATAAGCCCGACCTGAAAGCAGGAATTGACTATCATGCATTGCATGGGCTATTTATAAGGATTGGTATTTCCAGTTATTCTTCACAATATTCATTTGGCCTGGGATATGTTTACAAAAGAATATTTGCCGACATAGGGTTTACAAGTAACCGAGAACTTGGTTTTACCCCACATTTTTCAATGAGTTATGAATTCAATTAGTTCGGTAAGGCCAGTAATTCATGTTTTTGTTTTGATTTTTGTTTGGAACACTGCTTTTTGCCAGGACCCTGTTATCGACTCTGAAGAAAATTTGATTTCAATAGAAGATGAATTTCAATCAGAATACAGTGCCGAAGAAATTGCCTACACGCTGGAAGATCTTCAAGAAAAACCAATATTAATAAATTCGGCAAGCCGGCAACAGTTGGAACAAATTTTCTTTTTAACAGAATTTCAGATAAATTCAATTATTAACTATAGAAGAAAATACGGTTATATACTCAGCAAATTTGAGCTACCCTATATTTTTGGTTTCGACAGGGAACTTGCCGAAAAAATTTTACCCTATATTTCATTTG
>JBNLCS010000856.1:0-2491 GCA_050303935.1 Bacteroidales bacterium | reverse complement strand
ACCTTTGTGCTCACAGTTTTTGCTTGGATTTTCTTTCGTGCAGAAAATTTAAATCATGCATTTAATTACATAGGCAGGATTTTTTCATCTTCAGTGCTAACCAAGCCTGATTTTCCGGATATGGGGAAAGCTGCTGTGCTAACCTTAATTTTAATATTCTTTAATCTTGCTGAGTGGTTAGGTAGAAAAAATGAATATGCTATTCAAGGTCTGAATTCCTATAACAAACCTGCTTTGCGGTATGCTTTTACTATGCTTATCGTGTTTGTAATATTAAGTTTTGGAAATTTTGGTGAGAATACTTTTATCTATTTTCAGTTTTAATCTTTTATGAAAAAATTTATACTAAAAATAGTAAACTATGTAATACCGGTAGCTTTTGTAATAATCTCATTAAATATCAGCATTGATCCTGCAAATATTGTTACCGGGATTGAATCAGAAATTGCAGAATACCTTTGTGAAGGTAAGAACGTAACGGGTGTTGGTATTTTCAACTTGAATGAAAGGTCTCTTCAAAAACACATAATTAGTAATTTAGAAGTAAATCCGACCACATTAGTGTTAGGGTCAAGCAGGGTAATGCTTATTGGTGAAAATTTGCTTGGCGAAGGCACCAGAAATAGTGGTGTTAAAGGGGCCTCATTGGAGGACCTTATTGCCATTTATCAGTTGTATGCTAAAAACAATATTTCTTTTAAAAAGATAATCATCGGCGTAGACCCTTGGTTTTTCAACGAATACAATGAAAAAGACGCATGGGAAACTTTAAAAACAGAGTATTATTCATTCTTTGAAAATAAAAAAAGTAGTTTAACCATGACTACGCTGAAAGAATACTTTCAGCTTATTATGCCATCTTATTTCCAAGCTTCATTAAAATTAATTCCCAGGCTACTTTCAGACGATAATGTAAGTTATAAACCCACCAATAAAACTGCAAATGTTACTTTCACCAGATTAGCTGATGGAAGTATCACGTATGATGAAAAATATAGGGCTGCAAATCTAAGAATAATAAATGAACGGGTTCGTGAATATATAAATTCCCCTAATTTGTATGCTCTAAAATCGTTTAATTCAATATCTGATGACCTTTTTACCAACTTTAAGAAATTCATCCGTAAATTGCAAAGTAAAAACATTGATATTGAATTGGTACTTCTCCCCTATCATCCGGATGTTTATAATTATATTCAACAGAATCCTGAATACTTCAATGTTATTAATTGTGAAAAAAAGATAGTAACCTTTGCTGAAAATAACAATATCCCTATTGCTGGTAGTTATAACCCTGATATGCTTGATTTTGAACCGTCGTATTTTTATGACGGCATGCATTTAAAACCAAAAGGGGTAAAAAAAGTTTTAAATATTGAATAATGATCGATTTCGATTACAGAACGAATGGTAAAAATCAAAAACAAACTAACAAAAGGGCTTTTCATCACTAATCTTGTTTCTTTAATACTACTGTTCACCTTATTGTTTGCGTTTGAGGTCCCTCAAAAAATAATGTCAAAAATATTTCGTTCCAAAAATGCACCATTACTTCCTTTTCAGGATTATAAAAGCAACCCCTTTTACAATGCCAGGTTATCAGTTTTTTCACTATCTGATAAGAAAAAATTTACTATTGTAATGTTTGGTAATTCCCTTTCGTATAGTGTGGATTGGAACGAGGTATTTGCCAGATGCGATATTGCTAACAGGGGAATTATTGGTGATATTACGGATGGCTACATCAACCGGCTAAACGATATTTATCAGCTAAACCCTAACGTTTGTTTTTTAATGGGGGGCATAAACGATATAATGAAAGAAATTCCGTTGGACAAGATAATTAAAAATTTTAACACAATTCTGGATAATCTTAAAGAACACCAAATTGAAACGGTTATCCAGTCAGCCATATATGTCTCAAAAAAGAAAAAAAACTGGCAAAAAATTAATACCCAAGTTGATGAATTAAATAAAAGTTTAAAGCAACTGGCAACAGAAAAAAACCTCACCTACGTTGACATAAACAGTAAGCTTTCGAACAATTTAGCCCTGGAAGAAAAATACACATATGATGGTATTCACTTAATGGGGGGAGCGTATGCTGAATGGAAGGATTTAATAAAACCCATAATTAACAAATACTGAAAGATTTACATTTTACATATTTTCCAATTTACTTAATTTCTGTCAACATTTTTCGGTACTTGGACACATCCTTAAAATTCCAGGTCTCTCAAAATTAATCATTCTGTCAAATTCGGATTTTCACCTTATATCTTGAATTCGATTTCAATATATCTTTATATGAAGTATTTAAAACGAATAAACATGAATGCAATTGAACAAATTCAACTGTTTGATGATTGGGATGAAAAAAGACACAAATCTGAAAACCATCCCGGATTCAATGAAAATATTCCAACTAATTTAATTAACAACCTTAATAATAATGAATCAACAAAAACAAAATTAACAAGACATTTAAATA
>JBNLCS010000855.1:0-3966 GCA_050303935.1 Bacteroidales bacterium | reverse complement strand
AATCAATTACGGATAAGATTGATAATGCTAATAAATGCCAGATAAAACACCTGTTAAGTCATAGGAGTGGCCTGCATGATATATATACCGTAAAAATGAATATGGATATGTACAATAGAGCAGATAATAACTGGAGTCAGGAAAAATTATTAGAATATGTGTATGGTAAAAAAGCTTATTTCGATGTTGATAAAGACTATGGTTATTCAAATACGAATTATTTGTTACTGGGAATGATTCTTGAAAAAGTATCGGGAAAGACATTAAAAGAAGTATACAAGGAGAGGGTTTTCAATCCGTTAAACTTACAAAGCGCTCATTATGGTATAGATAATGATAAAGCCCCGGATGGAATTGTAAAAGGATATGAAGATTTATACGGAAATGGTACATACATTGAAGCTCAAGATTTTTATATGGATGAAATAGGAGTTGGAGGGGATGGGGGGATTGCCATTAATGCATATGAATTAGGCAAATTTATGGACGAACTGGTAAATGGAAATATTATTAGTAATAACAGTTTAATCGATATGAGAAATTGGTTCGATATTGATGTTTACAGTGGTTCGGACCAAACAAAGAATGGATACGGTTTAGAATATTATGAGAAGGAATACGGTGACGCTTATGGCCACCAGGGAGGAATCACCGGCTTTAGTTCTGAAATGTATTACTATCCTGAACATAATGTAACCATGGTTCTGTTATTTAATTTTGCCGTTGCTACTCAAAAAACCTATGATGAGTATAAAAATTTTATGGAAGAGCTTGAAAAAGCTATTTTTGAATAAGTAAGTCGAGTAGGTAAAGGGGAATTTCACCCCTAAAGCCTCTCACAGAACCGTGCGTCAAAGTTGCACAATAACAATTCATTGATTAAAGCACCTGTTATTGGGTTCCCTGTAAGCTTTTTCAATTGAAGATGGTAATTCGTTGTATCAGGTTACATAACAACCAAATTGAAGGGAAGGTTAGAAATTTCTTCATAAGCTTTTCCGGCATCAATCATATCTTCATCCTCCTCAATAAAAAACCAGTTTATTTCAATTTCATTTTCATACGTTTTTTTCTTTTTTCCCAACAATTGAAACAACTTGAACAAACTTTTTGAGGAACTTGTGTTAAAATAATCTAATTGTATATTAACTTTTATTTTCTGGGATAATTGATTAAAGTTTTCATTTATCCAACTTAAAACAATTTCATAAAACCCCACTGAATCTTCGGGGTGTGATATCCCTTTAATTTCAATTTCACCTTTTTCTGCATCTAAAGAAACATAGGGTGAATTAGCTGTCGCCTCCAATTCTAGTCTTCTCATTTAATACAATGTTTATTTTATTCCTGTTACATATGTTCTGAATATTTTGTTTCAAAAAAGTGATGCTTCTCATCAAAAATTATGAGAATATTTTTGGATGTACTTTAAGAATAGCTCTTTTAGCCAAACGTATACATAAATTTATAACAACCCGTTGACCTACATATCACCTGGTTTCTTTTAATCAAATGCTGAATTCCCTTGGGCAAAATCTAAAATAGCCCCGTTATTGTACTACCGGGAAACTAAATTCAAATGTACTCCCCTCCCCTATTTCACTTTTCACCCATATTTTACCTCTATGTTTCTCAATAAATTCCTTGCATAAAACTAAACCTAAACCAGTTCCTTTTTCATTTTCCGTACCCGGCGTAGATTCCGATTTATCAATTTCAAAAAGGTTCTCAATCTTTTCAGGAGAAATACCAATTCCATCGTCAACTACTGAAATTACTGTCATTTCTGGATTTCCCTTCGCTTTAATAAAAATATTCCCATGTGTATAACAGTATTTTATAGCATTATTTATAATATTTCTCAATACTGCGAATAACATATGTTTATCTGCATAAACCGTGATATCTCCTTGTATTTTTACAGTAATTGTTATATTTTTTGCTTTAATGTTCTCCGTAGCTATATCAACTACTTCATCCACCATTTCTTTCAGGTTTAGTATCTCGGGTTTAAAAGAAATCTTTCCGGTTTGGGACATGGCCCAATTTAACAAGTTCTCAAGCAAAGAATATACTTTTAGCCCGGAACTGTGAATACCCACTGCCATGCTTTCAATATCTTTTAATTCTAAAGCATCAATATTACCTGCTAACAGTTCAGATGCTCCTAAAATAGCATTAAACGGGCTTTTTAGGTCATGAGCAATGATAGAGAACATCTTATCTTTGGATGCATTCAATTTTTCAAGTTCCTCTTTCTGAACTTTAATCTGTTCATTTTTATTAGACAATTGCTTGTTAGCTTCTAAAAGTTCTTTTGTTCGTTCTTTAATCCTTTCTTCCAAACTTTCATAAAGCCTTGAATTTTCTATTGAAATTGCAATTTGTGTAGATAAGATATTTATAAGTTGTTGCCTTTCCGCAGAAAACACTCCCGAGTTCAGATTGTTTTCAAGATAGATTATGCCTTCAAGTTTCTTTTGCTTAACAATGGGCTCAACAAGAATTGATTTCGGTTTCGTTTTTAAAATATACGGGTCTTGGGTAAAATTACCTTCAAATGCAGCATCCGATAAAACAACACTTTTTTGGGTGTTTGATACATAATGAATTATTGTATGGGGTATTTTATTGTATTTACCTAACGATATGGCCTGTAATACATTTATTTTGTTATTTTCTACTATAAACTCACTTTGAATAATAAAATTATTTTTCTCAACCAGTAATAAAACACCTCTTTGTGCACCAGCATTTTCAACAGTTATTTTCATGAGGTTTTTAAGAAGTGTTTCAAATATTATTTCTCCGGAAATGGCTTGCGAAGCTTTCGTTATTGAAGCCATATCCAAATAGTTGATAAAGTTTCTACTGGTTGAATGTGTAGTTTTTGACGTTGTGTGACTGATACCTGAAACATAATCTTCGTTTAGATTTGGAATGTCTTCCAATTGCGGATAAACTTCGGTAAGTTGAATTACTTTTGCCAAAGCACCCCAACGTTTATAAAGGTACATAGCATCATTGGCATACCCAAGGGCTGCTTTTTTCAAATTAATAGACGTAAAAAACCGGGCAGCCAATTCATTGCAAAATGCTTCGTCTTTTAACCAAATATGGTTGTTTGCATGCTCGATCGCCAGTTCGTAATTGTTAACGGCTTTTGAATATTGTTTTCTATGTTTAAACAATTCGGCTTTCATTAATAACAAATGGTGCAAACAATTTACCGGATTATGTTTAGCCCATTTGGACATCTGGCCAAGTTCTTTCTTCATTCTTTTTTCATATATTTTTTGCTGTTTTCTGTTTTTTACAGATAAACTTTGTGAAGCAGCATGAAAAGCAATAATTGAAAGAATGAAGGTATAGTTTAAACCAATTATTGAATTTGCCATAGTATCCACTTTTTTCACTTCTTCAAAAGCTTGTACGGGTTGATTATACATAAGGTATACCTCTGCTTTTGCCAGGTGGTACATAGCAATACCTGACACATACTTTCTGCGTCTCATATCATGCAGGCGATCCTCCTCGTTGAAAGTATCTCCCGTAAACGAATACCGGTCAAAAGTGTTCCCTTGATAATTCTGTAATACTTGCAATCTCATTTCAGCAGTATCCACGGCATCTGAGAAACCTGTTTCACGGATTAAGCTAATGTATTTTTGATGCTCTTCAATTTGGGTGTTAATATTGAGTTTTGGATCCCATATAACGCAATTCCCCGCTGAATGCGCCAGATAAAATATATCCCCGGAATGTATTCCTGCCTCAACCCCTTTTTTAAACCAATCAGTTAAGCTAGACCAATGATGGTTCCAGTGATGGGTTAAAACACTATATGCCGAAATAACACGACATCTGTACTCAATATCACTATGCTTTTCGTTAAGCTTTATGGCAAGTTTACCGTAACTATTTCCTGCTTTTAAGTTTCCAAAAGCGATACTCTGAAGCATACCA
>JBNLCS010000854.1:0-3408 GCA_050303935.1 Bacteroidales bacterium | reverse complement strand
TTCAGAATCACTGAAACAATTTACGTCAACGTTGCAAGAACCGGAGACTACGTTCATATCTTCAATCAAATCTTTTAAGTAAAAGAATCCATATGTAATTCCGCCAATGCTCAATTCAGGCTGGTAATTCACATCATCCGGGACTTCAAGTTGCACAGTCACTTCCTCACCCTTAACCGCACCAATCATTAAACTTCCAAATGGTTTGTTATTCAAGCTGGTATAAGCCCCCCTATACCTACCCTGACTATCAATAACATAAAGCTTAGCCTTGTCAGGTAACCTGTAATTTTCAAATAACAATCCAACTGATTTAGCCCCCGGGGCTTTAATGGATAGTCTATATATTGTAGTTTCATCGATCTCATTTATTTTAGATCTACCAAAAAAATCTATCTTTGCCGAAATTAGTTTGGCAATACTTTCGTTTTTAAGAAAGCTATTTCCATGGTCTTGGTTAAAAGTTTGTTTTTGAATGCACGAGTCCAGGTTTACTACAGGAACATCAGTTGCTGATTTAACAAATGATGAAATGGGTTGCCCGGGAGAAATAACTTGACAATTTAAATGAAAATCAAACAAAAATAAATTGATAATCAAATAATTAAACAAGACCCCTCGAATAAAAGTATTATTTTTTATCTTATGCAACATCTTAGTAATTATTCTATTCAAACACAAACATTACATTTTATCTATTTGAATGAATTATTAATAGTACCTTACTTATACTTAAAAAAAGGTTTTTGGTTTAGAATATTATGGTGTTTATTAATCTGTTACTAAAAATTCAATTGGAATATCCATAATTTCTGACAAATCCTGTCCTAATTCTTTTATTTCAGCATCTTCAAGGTCATAATACCATGCAACAGAAACGTTGACCCCATTCTGAAAATTTTCTTCCAGAATTTGAAGAATATTACTTACAACTTTTGATGAAGCGGTATTAAGATAATTAAATTTAAATTCGAAAACTGTTTCCGGGTTCGGGTTCTTAAAATATTCTGTTATCCATACAATAATTGGCTCATAAAATTCAAGTACATTTTCAGGAAGAGAAACCCCTGAAATGATAAATTTATTATTTGAAGGAGTTAACCTAATAGCCGGAGTATTTGTTGTACTTTGTATTACCAAGGGTTCCATATCATCTTAATTAAAATTAAATTTACAGTCTCTCTCAATCAAATATTTATTAAATCTTTTATTAATATATCAATATTAACTTAAATTTACCAAATTTTCAATTAAATATCTAATGGATACAGAGGAAACAAAGGAACGTATAGATTTTTTAAGAAACAAAATTAATTATCACAACTATAGATATTATGTTTTATCGCAACCCGAAATATCTGATGTAGAATTTGATTTGTTGTTAAAAGAATTACAACAACTTGAAGGTCAACACCCCTCGTATTTCGATGCAAACTCTCCTACCCAGCGTATTGGAAGTGATATTAACATTGTTTTTCAACAAGTTGACCATAAATATCCCATGTTATCATTGGGTAATACATATTCCAAAGAAGAATTATTTGATTTTGACAAACGAATTAAAAAAATTATCGGTGAAAACTTTGAATATGTTTGTGAATTGAAATATGACGGGGTTTCTATTAGTTTGTCGTATGAGCAAGGCCGGTTAATCAGAGCAGTTACCCGGGGTGACGGAAACAAAGGTGACGATGTAACCACAAACATACGGACAATTAAAAGTATCCCCCTAAAACTTCATGGCAACGATTTTCCCGATGAACTTGAAATTAGGGGTGAAATTTTTATGCCACGTCCGGCTTTTGAAAAACTAAACAAAGAAAGAGAAGAAAATAACCTACCTGTTTTTGCCAATCCCCGTAACTTTACATCGGGTACAATTAAAATGCAAAACTCATCAATTGTTGCAACACGGCCTTTGGATTGTTACCTTTATTACTTGCTTGGGAATAACCTCCCCTATAAAGGGCACTATGAAAATATGATGAAAGCAAAGGAGTGGGGTTTCAAAGTTCCTGAGAATATAGAAAAGGTGCCAAATATCAATACAGCTTATGAATTTATTGAAGCATGGGAGAATAAGCGTAAAAAACTTCCGTATGATATTGATGGGATCGTATTAAAAGTGAACTCATATGATCAACAAAATGAACTGGGATTTACAGCAAAAACCCCACGATGGGCCATCGCCTATAAATACAAAGCTGAACAAGCAGAAACACAGCTAAAATCAGTGAGTTATCAGGTTGGCAGAACGGGGGCTATAACACCCGTTGCTAATTTAACACCGGTTTCGCTTGCAGGAACAACAGTAAAACGTGCTAGCTTACATAACGCCGATCAAATAATGTTACTTGATCTTCATGAGGAAGATTACGTTTTTGTTGAAAAAGGAGGTGAAATCATCCCTAAAATAATTGGTATAAACCACGTTAAAAGAAAAGCAGACAGTAAACGCATAAAATTTATTGAAAACTGTCCTGAATGCGGATCCCAACTGGTTAGAAATGAAGGCGAAGCGGCACATTATTGTCCCAACACAACTGGTTGCCCCCCGCAAATAAAAGGTAAAATTGAGCATTTTGTTAGCAGAAAAGCAATGGATATTGACACATTGGGCAAAGAAAGAATTGATTTATTTTATGAACTAGGTTATATAAAAAACGTGGCTGATATTTACCATTTAAAAGCAGGGGAAATATCAAAACTGGAAAGATTTGGCGAGAAATCAGCGGAGAATATTATACAGGGTATACATGCATCCAAACAAATCCCATTTCAGCGTGTGTTATTTGCATTGGGAATCAGATATGTTGGTGAAACTGTAGCTAAAAAACTTGCAAATCATTTCAAAAACATTGACGATCTGGCCAAAGCTGGTTTCGAAGAATTGATAGCAGTTGAAGAAATAGGAGACCGAATTGCTGATAGTATTATTGACTTTTTTCAAAATAATGACAATCGAATTTTAGTAAATAATTTGAAAGAAACGGGTATTCAGTTTAAAATTAAAGATGATACTGAAATGAGTAATAAATTGAAAGACCTGACTTTCGTTATATCCGGGACCTTTGAAAAACATTCAAGGGAAGAAATTAAAGAATTGGTAGAAAAAAATGGTGGTAAAATATCCAACTCAGTATCTAAAAAAACGGATTACCTCATTGCAGGAGAAAACATGGGGCCTTCAAAGAGAAAAAAAGCAGAAGACCTGGATGTGAAAATTATTTCAGAAGATGACGTTTTAACCATGATCAGTTAACGGATTTATAGATATTTTTTAGATGTTTTTGTAAGTGATGGCTGTATTTCTGATCCTCTCCGTTCATATGGTCACTCAACCACTTTCGCAAAAAACTCATTAATTTATACGTTACTGATAGATCGCCAACTCTTAAATCATGAACA
>JBNLCS010000853.1:0-3462 GCA_050303935.1 Bacteroidales bacterium | reverse complement strand
GCAAAGGAAACCGCCCTTCATATATTAAGGCTGCCCCACCATCCATGGCCATTCCGGTGTATGAAAAATTTATTGAACAATTGAAAAAGGAAAGTGGTTTACATGTTGAAACCGGGGAATTTGGTGCAGATATGCAGGTTGCATTGAACAACGACGGCCCGGTAACCATTCTTATAGATACAAAAAATAAAGAATAATGACCTTGGCGGAAGCACAAAAAAAAGTTGACAACTGGATCAAAGAATTTGGTGTCCGATATTTTAACGAACTCACCAACCTGGCCATTTTAATGGAAGAAACAGGCGAACTGGCCCGGGTAATGTCACGTAAATTTGGTGAACAATCATACAAAGAATCTGATAAAAAGGCCGATCTGGAAGAAGAGATGGCCGATATTTTATTTGTTCTGATCTGCCTGGCCAACCAAACCGGTACCGACCTTACTGCTGCTTTTCAAAAAAACCTTGAGAAAAAAACCAACCGCGACCACCAACGACATAAAAACAATCCTAAACTGAAAAAATAAAATTAGTTTTCAACTATTACTGAACATTTATGAATATTTCCCCTAAAAAAATAGAACACATCATAAACAAAATAAATGAAACATCTGCACAGTATGACACACGTGAAACATACCATAAAATATTCACCCTTGTAGATTTTACAACCCTGGCAACAACAGATAATACTGAAACGGTTACGGCATTTATTAACAGGGCAAACCAGTTTCAACAAAAATATGGTTTAAGCGTAGCCGCGGTTTGTGTTTTTCCAAACTTTATATCGTTGAGCAAACAGGTACTGTCCGATACCAGTGTGAAAATTGCTGGTGTATCGGCAGCATTCCCTACCTCCCAATCGTTTGCCGAGGTAAAAATACTGGAAACCAAAATAGCCATTGACGCTGGTGCCGATGAAATTGATGTGGTAATGAACATTGGAAAATTACAAACCAACGAATACAATGTTATTTCAGAAGAAATAAAAACATTGAAAAGCATTTGCGGCAAAAAACATTTGAAAGTTATCCTGGAAACTTCCTTACTGCCCGATCTGCAAACGGTAGAAACAGCAGGTACCCTTGCACTGAAAGCCGGCGCCGACTTTATTAAAACCTCGACCGGCAAAAATGGAAGCACGGCCTCCCTGGATGCATTTATTGTTATGTGCCATTGTGTGAAAAATTTCTATACACAAACCGGACAGAAAAGAGGAATAAAACCGGCAGGCGGCATATCAACCGGTAGCCAGGCACTGCACTATTATCTGGCCGTAAAATTTATTTTAGGCAATGACTGGCTGAAACCGGATTTATTCAGAATTGGGGCAAGCAGTTTAATCAACGATTTGGAAAAGAAAATGAGTTGATTTGCATGAATAATGTGGTTTAATGTACTTGAGATGTGACAAACCAATACAATCTGATTTTGATGGTAATGACATATTGGTGGGTTTTACCCAATGTAAATAAGGTAAAATCGATAAATTTGCCTATTGTATATAATTAATAAACAATAGTTTATAAAATATCAGCATCAAATGGAATGTTGGAAAAATGGAATAATGGTTTTAATTGAATGTGAAATCCATTATTTCATTATTCCAGAGACAAAACACATTTTATTAACATTTATTAACCAGTCAATTATTAGATTATATTTATCGAACTGACTTAAAAGCAAATCCGCGTAGCGGATACATGATTGTAGAAACAACATGTCAAAAAAACGTGAAACAACCACGTAGCCCCTATGTTTGTAATGAGAAAGTTCCGCTTGTAAATATCTTTGTTACAATCATGTATCCGCTACGCGGATTTTTTTCTCCCAAAATCCGCAAGCAATACTTATAAAAAAAATGTATTCCTTGCAGATTCGATAAATTAAATCAGGTTTTCATGATAAACTTTTTGCTTAATCACATTTTTTTATAGGGACCACATTGAATTTGATCATTCGTGCTGAATAGTACTTTCCACGTATATGTAAGTCAATATTTGTGCATTCATGCACATCTATTGTCGAATCAACTGTCTTTATTTCAATAACAGCATCCTTTTTTCCAATAATTAATTTTCATACTTCATCTCCACTGTCATTTCAATTATTAATTTTTTTAATAAATAAGGTACATGAGTAACCCTCTTCCCTAAATATTTAAATTGAGCGGGAAAATCCGATTTAGAGATACCCAAATTTGGGAATATAATGAACCCAAATTTAAGGTATATCTTAATCGTCAGAAAAATTAGTGGATTTTTCGGGTTATTCTACTATAGGCATAAATATTTCTGCATCCACGGAACCCTCCTCATAACTGTAATAAATTTCAATGGAATAAGGGGCTGTTTTTAGCTTGTGTTCCATAATGTAGTTAGAAATGGCCTGATAGGCTGTCATTATTTCATCCATAGAGGTATATTTTGCCGACACAGCTTTGCAGGCATCCAATTTTTTATATTTAAAAGGCGGTTTTGTTTTTACTTTATCCGTTACCAGGAACCCAATTTCACTTCTTAGTTTATTTTCAGGAACTTGTTGGGGATCATCAAAAAAAATACCCAATGAATGTGCCCCCAACGGTATTTTATTCGACTGTAAATAACTCATGAGCGTTGGAAAATCATTAAACGCTTGATCATACGGCCCTGTATTCTCATAATAAACAATTTGCATTTCGCTCATTTCTTTAATTTCAACCTTAACATTTTCCTGTGATCTTGCAGATAGTAAAACGGTTGTGATCATTACAATTAGAAATTTTGTTTTCATAGTTCTATTCTTTTTTTAGTTATTACTTTATACAAAGTAAATTACCGAAAGTGACAACTGTATGTCAGTAGTATATAAACCCGATTCACATAGGTTGAATTTTGGTACTAAAAAACCGGAAAATAAAAATATCCCTACGTTGGGAAAATATTCGTAGCCGTTTAACCGTTATTTATTCCGTAACAACACTACATTCCATATATTAGCTATATAAACTAAACAATTATGAAGATCACAGGGAATAAAACAACTACGTCAGTGCATTTTGTGCATGTTAACCAACTGGCTTTTTTCACCCATCATTTTGCGCATAATTTTTACGGGCTCGATTACAAGGGCGATGTAGAAGACCTCAAATCATTTGATGAAACACCATTTGTTAATCACGCCGAAATGATCAGGTATACCGAGAACATATTAAATATCATTGAAATAATTGTGATAAAACATGTTGAACAGGTAAAAAAAATAATTGGTCCTGCTTTAATAAAACCATGGTACGTATCGCGTTTTTCAGGGAATAACCATGATTTAAATAACTGGCTGGCCACCATCAGGCTTTTTTATATCCATATGCTGGCAAATGATGGATGCATTTACCATTTTTTTGAAAACAACGAAGCCAAAAAGGAGCTTGAAACACTAATAAATTGTATTGCCGAATTAGAAAATATCGCTGATTGCAATT
>JBNLCS010000852.1:0-4033 GCA_050303935.1 Bacteroidales bacterium | reverse complement strand
AGTCCAAGTTTGTTAAGTCTAGAAATGTTAGCGATAAACCAGTCTCTTATTGGCAGGCCATTTGCATTGTGATAGTGCTGTAAAAACTCAGCCTTAAGTTTTGCTATATCAACACTGGAAGGGCATTCGGATTTGCATGCTTTGCACGACAAACACAAATCAAGAATTTCTTTTATTTCAATGTGGTCAAAGGGATTGAGTTTCTTTGAATTGGTAAGAAATTCACGCAATACATTGGCGCGGCCCCTGGTTGTATGATGCTCGTCACGGGTAGCCATGTAACTGGGGCACATAGTACCTCCAATAATATCAGATTTCAGGCAATCGCCGGAACCATTACATTTTTCTGCTGCCCGTAAAACACCATCTGTTTCGTCAAAGTTGAAATAGGTCTCTATTTTCCTGGTTTGTTGTCCGGGAAGATAGCGCAATTGCGTATTCATTTTTGGGGTGTCCACAATTTTTCCCGGGTTAAAAATATTATTAGGGTCCCAGGCTTTCTTAACTTCTTTCAGCAGTTTGTATACTTTGTTCCCTAAAATAATTGGTATAAATTCGCCCCGCAACCTGCCATCGCCATGTTCACCACTTAAAGAACCCTTATATTTTTTAACCAGGTGGGCAACATCGTTGCCAATAGAATGAAAACGTTCCACATCGTTGGGGGCTTTTAAGTTCAATATTGGACGAAGGTGCAACTCCCCGGAACCAATGTGTGCCCAGTACACACATTCCCGGTTATGTTTTTTTAATATTTGTTCAAACTCCTCAAGATATTCCTGTAAAACTTCAACAGCCACGGCAGTATCTTCTATAACAGCAACCGGTTTAGCATCCCCTTTCATATTTGATAATAAACCCAGTCCAGCCTTTCTCAGTGTCCATATCTTGTTTATATCAGGATCCCAGATAACAGGAAAATGATAGCCAACCCCTGTATTTTGTAAATCTTTTATAACGTTTCCTGTTATTTCCCTGATTTCTTCTTTATTATCCCGTTCGAATTCAATAATAAGAACAGCGGCCGGTTTATCTTTAATAAAAAACCTGTTTTTATTTTGTTCAATATTGGCTTCAGTCAGCGCTAATGTTTTATCATCCATTAATTCAATAGCACCTGGTTGGTGCTTTAGGGCAATCAGGTTGGCTTTAAAAGCATCTTCTTTTGTTTTGAAATGTGCAGCTACTACAGCTTTTACAGGAGGGGGCACAGGAACAAGGTTCAATTTAACCTCGGTTGTAAACGCCAATGTACCTTCTGATCCGCACAAGAGATTACAAAAATTAAATTTTTCTTTGCTTTCGTTAAAAATTTGGTTTTCAAGTAATAAATCAAGGGCATACCCTGTATTTCTTCGTTTTATTCTTTGATCAGGGTATTGCCCCACAATCTCATCCCGGTTATTGCTATCGTTAAGAATATCGTAGATTTTTTTGTATATGGTACCTTCCAGGTCATTTTGTTGACATTTATTATGAAATTCTTCACGGTCCAGGTCCTTGAAAACAGCTTCTGAACCATCACTTAAAACAGCTTTAATTTCAAGGGTATGGTCCCGTGTACTACCATAAAGTATTGAATGGGAACCACATGAATTATTTCCAACCATTCCACCAATTACACATCTGTTTGATGTTGATGTCTCCGGTCCGAAAAATAATCCGTATTGTTTTAAATGTATATTTAATTCATCCAGGACAACCCCCGGTTGAACACATACCCACTTTTCCTTTTCATTGATCTCCAGTATTTTCCTGAAATGTTTCGACACGTCTACAACGATACCTTTTCCAACTACCTGTCCGGCCAATGAGGTACCTGATCCACGGGGGATTAACGAAACATTGGCATCATTGGCATAACGTACCAACGTTTTAATGTCGTTTATATTTTTTGGCCAAGCAACGGCCAACGGTTTTTCTTTAAATACTGAAGCATCAGTAGCATATAGAAGCACCGAAGCTTCATCATAGAAAAATTCACCTTCGAAGTTATTTTTGATCGTATCTAACTGTTGTATTATCATAATTTTAAACTTGCACCAAAATTAATGTTTTATAAAAAAGTATGAATTATTTGCAAATTTTAAACAAATAAAATATATTTGTTCGATAGTTATCGAAATATAAAAATATATGGAAACATCCCAAATGGCAAAGATATTTAAAGCACTTTCAAGCGAGCAACGTTTGAAGCTTTTTAAAATGATATATTACTGGAACCAGACTGTTGACAATAAAGAAAATAGTGGTTGCTGTAAAGGTGTTGACCGTTCTTTTTCAAAGGCTTGTGAATGTATGAATTTGTCTAAATCAACTATATCCCATCATTTTAAAGAATTACAAAATGCTGGTTTAATAAGCTGCGAACGGAATGGTCAGTTTTTTTCATGTACAGTTAATAAGGAAATACTGGATGAGATAAAATCATTCTTTTAAAAAATTTGCGTAAATAGTTCTATAATTATCAAACAATCAAACTAAAAAATGGAGGATTAAATTATGTACAATTGTTGTTCAGGCTTTGGGGTTAAAAACTTCAGGGACAAATTTAATGTAGAAACAGAATCTACAAACAAAGGTGTTAAACTACACATTATGCCAAAAGATGAATCTAAGGTTCATTCGTTTCAAAAGTTTGTTGAAGCATGTAACGATTTCTGCGATGGTGAAAACTGTTGTTAAAATAAAACATGCATTGTTTACATTGTCTTTCGTTACAATGTAAAGCTTTAATACAGTGATACAGTTTTTGCTAAAACTGGAATAAATTTCAACAATTTTATTGGTTATGAAAGCTTTCTGCTATACAGAAAGCTTTCTTTTTTTATTTTTGAGTTTAAATAAAATTAAATCAGATGAACAAAATACCCTACAAAAGTTTTAGCCTTATCGTTTTTACTATACTAGTACACGTCCATGCTTTCAGCAACGATAACAATCCTTTTGTCCATTTTCCGGAAATTCATCCTTATGGAGGTAAAATGGCTTTTTGTTTTCAGGGTGATATATGGGAAATGGACTTTCAAGATGGAGATGCCAAAAGGTTAACCATTCATGAAGCCTATGAAAGTAATCCCAGATGGAGCCCAGATGGGGATAAACTGGCGTTTTCTTCCGATCGTTCCGGTAATAATGATGTGTATGTATTTAATGGGTTTAGTTCATTTCCAAAAAGGCTTACCTACCATCCATCAAGTGATGATGTCACAGGGTGGGGCGATAACAATACTATTCTTTTTAATACAAGCAGGGTTTTCAGGCAGGTAGAATGGAACCCTGAAATTCAGGAAGTAAAAGTAACCGGTGGAACACCTTTCCGGTTACTCAATAACCTTGGCTATTACGCCACCACTTCTTTGGATGGAAGGTTTATTGCATTCACTTATGGGTCGTGCCGTATTACCCGCGAGGAATATAAAGGTTCGGCAAATAAAGATATTTGGATATACGATATAAAGCTTCACAAATATTTTCAGGTAACCCATTTTGAAGGTAATGATTACCTGCCTCGTTGGACAAATAATAATTGGTTATACTTTTTGAGCGCCAAAACTGGCAAATACAATATTTATAAATTACATGTTGGTGACAATGGGACACCAGATGGTCAACCTATTGCTGTTACCAACCTAAAAACAAACGGTATAACGCACTTTAGCATTGATAGGGATGGTAAAACGATTTTGTATGATCAGGGGAATAATATATTTCGGTTAAATAACGAAACAGGAAGAAGTGAAAAGATAACTATTAAATTGCCTATGGATTATCGTTTTAATCCAATTGAAAGAAAGACATTTTCAAAATCACTTAACGAATATGCCGTTTCCCCAAATGAAAAATTACTGGCTTTTATAGTAAGAGGGGAGGTTTTTGTTAAATTAAATGGTAAGGAAAAAGAAAAAAGTAAAGCCAGGCAGGTTACAAATACACCTGCCCGTGAAAAAAATGTTGATTGGTTAAATGATTCTGTACTTATTTATTTATCAGACAGGGACGGACAATATGAAATTTATATTGCGCATTCTGG
>JBNLCS010000851.1:0-4894 GCA_050303935.1 Bacteroidales bacterium | reverse complement strand
AATCATCGATGGTTGAAAGTTCTTTTAAATGGCACACATCTCCCCAAGAATCAAGTTTTAACGTGTCGTTCGTTAGCGTAAACCTACTGATGCTAGCATTGAAAATAGAAAAGCACCTATCAGCATCAAGTGATAAATTCATAGTATAACGCATTAAGCAATCAAGTACCCCCCCATGAGTAACCAGTAGAATTTTTTGATTACTATGCATTTTGTTTAAATCTAGTAAAAAACCAATACATCGTGTATAAAAATCCTTAAAGCTTTCGCCTTCTGGTACTTCAAAATTTATATTACCTCGACTAAACCTTTCCTGTATTTCCGGGTAATTCTTAGTAATTTCCTCCTTTACCAATCCTTGCAATAAGCCAAAATTCCGTTCACGTAACCTTTCATCAAACCTAACATTTAGTTTCTTTTCTTCAATTGCCAAACCAAGCGTTTTTTTGCATCTTGGTAAATCACTAGAATAAACAAAATCAAATTTTTCTTTTCTCAACACTTTACCAGCCATCCGGGCTTGTTCCAATCCTAATTTAGTCAACTTACTATCATTCTGGCCTTGTAATTTTCTTATAATATTCCATTCCGTTTCGCCATGTCTTAATACAACCAAATAGTTTTTTTTCATTTTTTATAAACATTTTTATTATGAACCACCTCCTGAACTGCCCTTTTTATAACGTTTTGATAACTATTGATTTATATCATCTATTTAGAGTAATAAATCTCACTCAAAAAAAGTTGAACAAAATATGATTTTACACGTATATTTGTTTAAAGAGATTTTGATAAGAGGTGTAGGAAAAATCAAAGCATAGATTTTGTTGATAACTTGAGAAAGATTGAACGAAAAATATTTTAATTTTAGGTTAGTTAATTGTTTGTAGTTTTCAGTTAGTAGTTTTTTTTCATTGTTTAGAGTTAACAAATAGGTAGTGGTTAGCCTCAAGAGCCTTCTTGGGGCTTTCTTTATTGACTTAATCCCAGATTTTTTTTTATTCAATATTACTTTATTAAATATTTTTAACATATTTACAATCATTAATGTATTTATATTTATAGGTCGGTAAAAATACCTATATTTAATTCTTCAATAAAAAATAATAACAATGAAATTTGAAAAAAAAATATTTGGAAACCTGGAATCAAAAGAAATCTTATTGTATACTTTTACGAATGACAATAATGTATCTTTCTCAATAACCAATTACGGAGGTATTGTTACTCATCTTTTTACTCCTGATAAAAATGGTAAGGTAAATGACGTTGTACTAGGATTTGATAACCTTGAACAATACCTTGAAGGTCATCCTTATTTCGGAGCTTTAATAGGAAGGTTTGGAAACCGTATTGATCAAGGAAAATTCACCCTTGAAGGAAAAGAGTATGCGCTGGCACAAAATAATGACACAAATCATTTACATGGCGGATTGAAAGGCTTTGATAAGGTAGTATGGGAAATTGCTGATATTATTGACACCCCGGATGAAATTGGGATATCATTAAAATATTTTAGCAAAGATGGTGAAGAAGGGTATCCGGGTAACCTTGAAACAAAAGTAAAATGTTATTTAACCAACAAAAATGAGCTAATATTTGAATATGAGGCCCAAACCGATAAAACCACTATTATTAACCTTACCCATCATGGTTATTTTAACCTAAACGGAATTGAACAGGATATTTTGGACCATACAATGCAGATCAATGCCGATAAAATTACTGCCATTAACGAAAAACTGATCCCAACCGGGGAATTAATGGATGTAACTGGTAGTGCATTTGATTTCAGAGATGGAAGAAAAATAGGTGAGGAAATTGAAGAAGCAGGGGGATACGATCATAATTTTGTGCTAAATAAAACAGATAACGGGTTATCTTTTGCAGCTAAAGTAACTGATGAAAAAAGTGGTAGGGTACTGGATGTATATACTACCGAACCTGGAATGCAATTTTATTCATCAAATTTCCTTGATGGAAGCCTGACGGGTAAAAAGGATATTACATACAAGAAACATTTTGCTTTCTGTCTTGAAACACAACACTTTCCGGACTCACCCAACAAACCACACTTCCCTACTACTGTTTTAAATCCCGGAGAAAAATATTACCAAAAAACTGTATATAAATTTTCAACCATTTAACTTTTTAAAGGTGAAATTGTTATCCTATATTTAAAAACCATCAAAATGAAAAAACTCATATTTATAATCGTCTTTTTAACAACATTAATTTTTGTTTCGGCCCAGAGCTATAACCTAAATGATACGATACCCATTGATGCAACTATAATAAAAGGGAAATTGGACAATGGGCTTACCTATTATGTTAAGGAAAACAAAATGCCGGAAAACCGTGTAATCATGCGCTTGGTAGTAAACGCGGGGTCAATTCAGGAAGATGATGATCAACGCGGTTTAGCACATTTTTTTGAACATATGTGCTTTAACGGCACAAAAAACTTTGAAAAACAAGAACTGGTTGACTTTCTTGAAAAAACAGGTGTTAAATTTGGTCCCGATTTAAATGCGTATACATCATTTGATGAAACGGTTTATTATTTTCAAATCCCCACGGAAAGAGAATCGCTCGTTGATACTGGCCTCATGGTACTGTCCGATTGGGCACAACATGTTACACTTGATCCGGAGGAAATCGATAAAGAAAGAGGCGTTGTTATTGAGGAGTGGAGGTTACACCTTGGTGCAGATGATAGAATGATGAAAGAATGGCTACCTGAAGCATTGAAAGGTTCCAGATATGCGGACCGGTTACCTATAGGAGATACAAACATTATAAAAAATTGCAGCTATGAAACAGTAGAACGTTTTTATAAAGATTGGTACCGGCCTGATTTAATGGCTGTAGTTGTAGTTGGCGATATTGATAAAGAAAACATTGCTGAAAAAATCAAAGAAAAGTTTTCTTCAATTCCTGCGGCCCAAAAACCCAGAGAAAGAAAAATTTACGATGTTCCTAGCAATAAAGAACCTTTGATTAGCATTGTTACAGATGAAGAAGCTCCATATATCACAATTGAGTTTTTTTACAAACATGATAAGTTTCCCGAAGGTACCATTGGTGTATATAAAGAGTTTATTAAAAGACAACTTTTCAATGGCATGATGGCCGAAAGATTAAGTGAGATCCTGCAAACCCCTGAAGCTCCGTTCTTATACGGCACTACCCGGTATTCTAGTTTTATTGGAAGGACCAAAGATGCATATATGTCGGCAGCTATTAGTAAAGAGAATATGACCAAAGAATCTTTAGAAAGATTAATAATTGAAAACCAAAGGGTTAAAAAATTCGGTTTTACTGAGGGGGAATTTGAGAGGCAGAAAAAAGATGTGCTAAAAAATTATGAAAAAGCCCTTAAAGAATTAGGAAAAACAGATCATAATTCCTATGCAGACGAATATTCTAGAAATTATTTAACAAATGAACCCATTCCGGGCATTGAAAAAGAATTCGATTATGTAAAACATTTCCTACCACAAATCACAATTGAAGACATCAATAATCTGGCCAAGAAGTGGATAATTGACAAAAATATGGTAGTGATTATAACAGGCCCGGATAAAGAAGGATTGGAATATCCAAATGAAAAAGAAATAATTGACATTATCAAAAAAGCTGAGAATACTGACGTAAAAGGATATGTTGATGAAGTGGATGACACTCCTTTGTTGCCAAAATTACCACAAAAAGGATCCATAGTAAAAGAGGATTACAATGAAGAACTTGATTTTTACGATTTTAAACTTACTAATGGTGCAAGGGTAATTGCAAAATCTACAGATTACAAAAATGATGAAATCTTATTCAGGGCCCATAGCTATGGAGGTGAATCAATGTATGGTGTTGAAGATCTATTTTCAGTTCAGTTTGCAGATGTAATAACACGAATAAGTGGGGTTGCAAATACTGATAATGTTTCACTTACAAAAAAAATGGCCGGTTCAACTGCTAATATCAATTTCTCAATCGGTTCGTACAACGAATCTGTTTCCGGTAGTAGTTCGCCTGACGACTTGAAAGATTTGTTGACCCTGAATTATCTTTATTTTACACAGCCTAGAAAAGATCAAAAAGCTTTTGATGCTTACATCTCAAGAATTGAAAATCAAATAAAATTTCTGGAATCTGACCCGGCCTCCTTGTTTAACGATACCATTACAAAGGTTATCTATTCAAATAGCCCCCGACACATAAGTATCTTAAAACAAGAACATATTGACCAGATAAGACTTGATAAAACGTATGAGATATTTAAAGAAAGATTTTCTGATCCTTCTGATTTCACGTTCTATTTTGTTGGCAATATAAATATTGATTCATTAAAAGAAGGACTTGTACAATACCTGGCCAGCATTCCTTCTACTAACAATAAAGAAAAATGGAATGATATAGACACCGATTTCCCTGAAGGTATTTCAGAAATAAACCTTTACAAAGGCATTGATCCTAAAGCTCAGGTATATATGTTTATGAATGGTGAAATGAAATGGAAGAAAAGTGAAAGAACAGAACTTTCGTTTCTAATTAAAGCTTTATCAATAAGACTGAGAAAGAAAATCAGGGAAGATGAAGGTGGTACCTACGGAGTACGTGCAAGCGTGAGTATGACTGATATACCTAAGCCAGAGTATACTATTACAATTGGTTTTGGTTGTAACCCGAAAAAAACTGATACGCTATTTAATATCGTTATCCAGGAATTAAATAATATGATCAACGAAGGCCCTAGTGCTGAAGAGATGGAAAAAATTAAAGAAATTTATAACCGGGAAAGGGAAACCAATCTAAAAGATAACGGATTCTGGATATCGTCGTTGCAAAACCTTATTTTAAAAGATGAGGACATTTTAATGTTAAATGAATTTAAGAA
>JBNLCS010000850.1:0-5307 GCA_050303935.1 Bacteroidales bacterium | reverse complement strand
AGCGTGAGGGAAATGTTCCCAGGGAAAAAGATCACTGGGATTTTTCAGCCTCATTTATTCACCCGCACCCGGGATTTTGCCGCCGATTTTGCCCAAAGCCTTTCGCTGTTGGACAACCTTATCATGCTTGACATCTATCCTGCGCGTGAATTACCTATACCGGGAATAACTTCTGAAATTATTTTTAACCAGGTACGTTGTGCAAAGAAGGTTTTATGCAATAAACAAGAGGTGATTAACATACTCAAAAATGAAAGTATAGAAATACTAATAACCATTGGCGCCGGTGACATTGATACGCTAACCGGGCCTATAGTTGAATTTTTAAAAGAAAAAAAAATTGAAAAAGTTTAAGGTAATATCAGGCTGGATTTTGGTAATAGCTTACCTTGTTTTTTCATTGAGCTTTATCACTGACAAACGGGAAGGTATGCCATGCCATTTTGTAAAAATCAATATTCTTGACAGCCTGGAAAATGGTTTTATTACACAAACAGATATTCAAAACATAATTACAAAAAAAGAAGGTAAAATACTTGGTATTCCGTTATCAAGTATAAACACTAAAAACCTGGAAGCCGAAATCTTAAAAAACAGGGTTATTAAGCATTGTGAAGTTTACAAAACAGCCAATGGAAGCCTGGTAATTGATATTATTCAACGTCAACCTGTGCTGCGTATTATTAACCAAAAAAACCAGAGTTACTACCTCAGCGAGGAAGGCTATATCATCCCCTTTTCATCTATTCAAACACCTAATGTATTGGTAGCGACCGGTTATATACATGAAAATTATTCTTTCAACCCTGGTAAACACGACCATGTTGATCAGTTTACCATCCGGGGAAAAAAGAACATATTAACTGACCTTCAATCACTTGGGGCATATATTTATCACGATCCTTTCTGGAAATCGCAGTTTGTTCAACTATATGTTGATAAAAAAGGAGAAATAGAGTTGATTCCAAGGGTAGGAGCGCATATTATTATACTGGGAAATGCTGAAGGTTATAAAAGCAAACTAAGGAAATTGAAAACACTTTACGTGAAAGGATTGAACAACGTTGGATGGAACGAATACGAAAACATTAATTTAAAATATAAAAATCAGGTAATCTGCTCAAAACGATAAAAACATGGGAACTAAAAACAAGTACGTCGCTGCAATTGATATTGGAACAACCAAGATTGTTTCAATCATCGGTAAATTAAATGAAAACAATAAAATGGAAATCCTGGCCTTGGGCCGCTCACCATCAAAAGGGGTAAAACGTGGTGTGGTATTGAATATTGAAGAAACAGTAAATGCCATTCAATCCACGGTTGACGAAATACAAACAAAATCTGGCATTATGTTCTCAAATGTTTTTGTGGGCATTGCCGGCCAACATATACGAAGCATTAAAAACAGGGGGTATATCAACCGTGAGTCATATGATGATGAAATTACAAAAGAAGACCTGGAAAAGCTCATTCTGGATATGCACCGTATACCAATAGATGTTGGAGAAGAAATTATCCATGTTCTTCCGCAAAACTATGTGGTTGATGTGGAAACTGGGGTGAAGAACCCAGTGGGGATGTCGGGTAAAAGGCTTGAAGGAAATTTTCATATCGTGATTGGACAGGTTGCCTCGGCAAAAAACATTGAAAAATGTATCAACCGGGTCGGGTTAAATGTTAAAAGCCTGATACTGGAACCCCTGGCCTCCTCTGAAGCAGTATTGACCGAAGATGAAAAAGAAGCAGGTGTTGCGTTGGTTGATATTGGGGGGGGTACTACCGATGTTGCAGTATACTATGATGAAACCATCCACCACACAGCAGTGATCCCTTTTGGGGGCAACGTAATAACCAGGGACATAAAAGAAGGTTGTTCCATCCTGAGCAGGCAAGCAGAACAGTTGAAAGTACAATTTGGTTCTGCCCTGGGAGATATCGCCCCTGAAGACAAAGTAGTTACCATACCGGGTATCAGCGGACGGGAACCCAAAGAAATATCTTTTAAAAGCCTGGCATACATCATCCAATCACGCATGGAAGAAATTATTGATGCCGTGATGTTTGAAATTGAAAATTCAGGGGTTGCCGATAAGTTAAGCGCAGGTATCGTGCTAACAGGAGGCGGGGCGCTGCTGAAACACATTACCCAATTGGTAAAATATCGCACCGGGTTGGATGTACGGGTAGGTTTTCCCACAGAAAGGCTGGCTTCAAGTGTAGGCGACGACATTGCACAACCCATGTATTCTACCAGCATTGGCCTTCTTATTAAAGGCATGGATGTTCTACTTAAAGAAAATGCATTTGAAGAAGAAATTATTACGAAAGAAAAACAACCAACGGCTGAAAAAGAGGAAGGGCTAATTGAAACAGAAGCCGAACAAAATGGAAAACAAGTTAAAGACAAACAAAAAGGGAAGATTTTTGATAAAGTAATGAATTCGTTGTCACAGTTATTTGAAGAGCGGGACAGCGAGATGTAGGGTTGGTTAGTTGATAGCTTATGGTTTATAGCTCTTAGCTTGTAGTTTTTAGGAACTAATTAAAACAGTGGACAGTGAACAGTGAACAGTATAAAGTGCAAAAAATGGAAAAGAAATTAGGACATGCCAAAAGTTTTAGGGATTTGGAAGTCTATAAACAAGCCAGAGAATTGGCGAAAATAATTTTTGAAACTACAAAAATGTTCCCAAAAGAAGAAAGATATTCATTAACTGACCAAGTAAGAAGATCATCAAGGTCTATTGGCGCACAAATTGCAGAATCATGGGGTAAAAGAAGGTATGAAAATCATTTTATCTTGAAATTAACTGATGTAGATGCTGAACAGTACGAAACCCAGCATTGGGCGGAGGTATCATTTGAAAACAATTATATTGAACAAAATATAAAAAATGATTTAATAAACCGGTGTCAGGCTATTGGAAAAATGCTTAACTCTATGATTGATAAATCGTCTAAATTTTGTAAAAAAACATAATAAAATGTATAAACTATAACTGTGTGCTATTTACTGTTTACTATTTACTTTTTGGCTATCTATTGTTTACAAAAAATATATCGCATATAAATAAAAATACCATGGCAGAAGAATTAATGAATTTTGACTTACCAAAACAGAAATCATCGATTATCAAGGTAATTGGTGTAGGCGGAGGCGGAGGCAATGCCGTAAACCATATGTTCGACCTTGGAATCCAAGACGTTGACTTTTTAATATGCAACACCGATGCCCAGGCGCTTGAAAAAAGCTCAATTATAAACAAGGTACAAATTGGTTCAACCTTAACGGAAGGACGGGGCGCCGGTAATAAACCGGAAATAGGCAGGCAGGCCGCCATTGAAAGCCTCAACGAGATTGAAGAAATTCTCTCACACAATACAAAGATGGTTTTTATAACCGCCGGTATGGGAGGCGGCACCGGTACCGGTGCCGCACCGGTTATCGCCAAGCTGGCACGTGAAATGGATATTCTCACCGTGGCCATTGTTACCATACCATTTAGGTTTGAGGGGGCCCTGCGTATTAACCAAGCCATTGACGGCTTAAATGAGCTGAAAGAACAGGTGGATTCATTGCTGGTTATCAACAATGAAAAGCTAAGGGAAATATTTGGCGACCTCAAACTGTCACAGGCATTTGCCAGGGCCGATAATGTACTGGCAACGGCAGCCAAAGGTATTGCCGAAATTATTACAGTACCCGGATATATTAACGTAGATTTTGCCGATGTACAAACGGTAATGAAAGACAGTGGCGTAGCCCTTATGGGTAGTGGTATTTCCGAAGGGGAAGACCGCGCTGTTAAAGCCATCCAGGAAGCATTGAACTCTCCGCTTTTGAATAACAATGAAATCACCGGTGCTAAAAACATATTGTTAAATATCACTTCGGGCGATGATGAAATAAGCATGGATGAAGTGGGTGAAATTACAGACTATGTGAACCATTCCATATCAAAAAATGCATTGATCATTTGGGGTACCAGCAACGATGCCTCACTCGAAAAAGCAGTGAGCGTTACTATTATAGCAACAGGTTTTGAAGCACACAGTATTCCCGAACTTTACCTGAGAAGAAAAGAAAAGAAAGACACCGTACCGCTGGAAGAAAATATTAAAAGGCCCCGTGTAAATTTTAATGAAACGTTTGAAGTAAAAGAAAAATCTGAAACAGAAAAGAAAGAAGAAAGCAAGGTGTCTTTTGATTTTAAAATTAAAGAAAAAGAAGAAGAACAACTGATGCTTTTCGATATGGAAGAGAAAAGCGAACCGGAAGAAAACAAGGCACAAAAGATTGTTGAAAAAGTTAAAAGCCAACGAAAAAACTACGCATACATTAAAGAAAAAGGTTATAACGTGACCAGCGATAATGAGAACATTGAAGAATTGGAAAATGAACCGGCTTATTTGCGTAAAAAGGTAAAAATTGATACCGACAAAAAAATATCGAAAGAGAAAAATATATCAAAATACTCGCTGGAAGAAAAGGAAGGTGAACGATTTGCCAAACTAAGATCGAATAATTCGTATTTACATGACAGGGTGGATTAATTAGTACTTGCAAAAAAACTCACTCTTTTTTGGTCTCTGACAAGAAAACGACAAAGACGAGGCCTTCGAAGACTTGATTTTAAGGAGTCCCGCTTGGTGCGATGACTAAAGTCCAGTCGATTGTAACGAAGTATTTGGCGTTTTCTTGCTATTTAACACCCGTTGAAATAGTAAATCCTATCATGATAAAAACCAATTAAAAATATCGGGTTATTCTATAAGGAATAGTGGAAGGATGGAATGATGGAAAAATGGTTAAAAACCAATTGTAACCTTTACATTGTCCCATCTTTCCATTTCACTTACACTTTTATAGCATTTTGAATGTCAAATGATTAAAAATCCGTGTAGCGGATACATGATTGTAGCAAAGATATTTACAGGCGGCACTCAACCACCTAGTGGTTGCATGGTAACATTTTTTATAAAGCTATTCAAATTATCCCAAAAATGTCATTGATAGATCTGATTGATATTTCGAATAACTGAATTGTTTAGATTTTCTAATTTGGGATTACCCCCCGACTCAACCTTCCTGCCTTCACACATGCCATTAGGTCGTGCCTGCCAATAACAAATCTGGGATTATTTCAGGTTTAATTTTCCGGTTAACCATGCCAGTGGTTTTATCAATATGTTTAAACTTATTTTTCTAAGGATTTTGCTTTTGGAAATTAACCTTGCCGGGTACGGGCCTGTTTTGTAATAGGCTTTCACAAAAATTCTTCCCCATGTCCTGTGTAACAACCA
>JBNLCS010000849.1:0-6319 GCA_050303935.1 Bacteroidales bacterium | reverse complement strand
ACTACAGCCTCTGTAAAATAATCATACGTTCCTGATGCCATACCAGGCCCAAATAAATGAATTTCTTCATCAGGCCATTCAGGTCTTATCTGGTTCCATTTCATTATTGAATCCTGTGCTTTTGGTGACCATAATAAATTCAGTTCTTCTACTGTAAAATAGTCTACCCAAGTGTTTTCGGGATTTACAAGTACCGCCAACCCATCATATCCAACACTTAAACCAATATAGGTAATATTATTTTCTTTACATAAGTCTATTTCTTTTTGTTTAATAGGCCTGGAAGCATCAGAAATTTCAGTTTCTCCCCTTCCAAATTTTTTAAAACCTCCACCTGTTCCTGATACTCCAATAGCAACTTGAACGGAAGGGTTTTCTGATCTATACTCCTCAGCTACCGCTTCTGTAACAGGATAAACCGTACTTGAACCGTCTATGTTAATTGATTTTGTTCCTCCTCCACCGCAAGAAGCGAGTAATACTGTTAGAACAATTGAAGAAAAAAATTTAATTTTCATTTCTTTACTTTTTTAATTACTGTTTTAATACAGGAACAAAAGTAAAGCTGTGTTATATGTATCGCATTAATGAAGATTTATCTTTTATTTAAGGAATCGTTAATTTGAATAATATAAATTTAATGTTACTAAAAGTTTAAATAAAACATTAAACACTTGTATTCAATAACTTACAACACATAACAATTCATAATTTATTTTTAAACGTTCCGTTTCTTATTCATAACTTAATTTAATGTTAAGTTAAAATTATGTAATTTCAGTTAATGTAAAATAATTAACAATTCACTAAATTATAGTTAAATAACTGTAAGATTCATATGGAAAACATTTTAGTTCAATACCCGTGATATGTCACTTTTCACATGGAGAAACAAAAATTACTATAGCCAGATTTTCCATTTAGCCTGTTTAATTCATAAATTTTCGTTATGAGAATGAAAAATACAAAGAGAAAAGGGAAGCGCAGTGTTTTCAGGGTGTAATAATAGTGAACTGTTTTAAGGTCTGAAAATATGAGCATTTTCTTTTATCACAGCATTTTTCATTTGGAATAGAACAATTTATGAATTAATCAGGCTAGTAAGATAATTTTGTAAAATTGGCAAATAGGGGGTATCTGAGACCTATAGAATGATGGTTCGGAGGTTTTCATGCACCCTTTACTTTTTATTAAAGTACTACCAACGTTTTATAAATGCTATTTTTCAATTTGGTTTCAACATTTACTGATTCAGCATAATCCGGCCAGCTTTTCACTACCTTGCTTATTTGCTGTATTATTTCAGGTGCTTTTTTTATATTCATGGATTTTGCAACAATTAGCAGGTCATTTTTTGTGATATTTTGTCGTTTTCCATTGATGCTTAAAGCATGCTGACTAACCCACTCGCTTCCCGGTCGGTATGCATGGCAAATGTCATAGGCTGGTGCCAGTTCCCATTGTTGGTTTTTCTTTAATCTAAAGGCAACGTTTTTTGTGTGGTCATCACAATTTCGGGCCATTACATTAAATACCATCCTGCGGTACATTTGTTCAGCCTGTGGGTAAGCCAATTTCAGCAATCTCATGGTTTGAAAAAGCTGTTCATAGCCGTAACTATACACATCGTTGTAATCATAATGTTGTAATCCACACAAAGTTTGGATATGGTGTTTTTGAAAATTATCATCCCTGTCGAAGCGTTTTGTCATAAAATGTGCACGACCGTTTTCTTCCAATAACCTACACTCCATCATTTCAATACCACAATCAATTGCCATTTTATAATAAGCCATTTCCACACGTCCATATCCTTGTGAAACCCCAAACTGGGCATCGTGAACCCCGTCAAGTTTAATTAACCAGTGTGAAAATCCTTTTGGCGCATTCGCCTGACCGGACCGTACTTCCTTTGTTTTCTCATTATATGTGATTATGGCTTTTGGTCTCGCACCTCCGGCCGATGTACCAATACGAAGTATCTCCTTCATGGCCGTTTCTTCTTCATTGTCCAGACTGGTTTTGAAACTATGCCTGGTATCCAGCATGTTTCGGGTAACCTCAATGAGGTGGTCCAATGCAATATTAAAAGAACGTTTATTAGCTTGAAAAATAACAGGCTCAAATTCAAGTGCCCCCATCCCCCGGGTACCAATAAAACATAGTAGTTCCACAGGATTGTAACTATTTTCGGCCCTTCCCTGCCTGGCCAGCCAGGCATTTAACAAACGGTTACCATAGCGGTCGGGCAATATGTCGGCCAACATTCCCGGCATTCCCTTAAAAGTATCATTTTTAGCATGTTCTGGAAATGAAAAAATCCGGTTATTGTTGTTCAATGGCATTTTAATAGGGGACAATTCCCAGTTTTTATCTGCAAAACCCGGTGCATATTCAAAATCAGCTGTTTTCCGGCTTTCATCCCAAGCTATTGCCCCAACAAATTCATTCCAGATATAAATATTGGCCGTAAAATTCATTACCAGGTACTTTTGTTTTCAGAACTTTCATTTTTGTTACGTGCCCGTTGCCTTTTGTTCTTCTCCAACCGGGCCAGTTCAATTGGACTTATCTTTTTTTCAATTTTAAACACATCAAGCAAGTGTAACAAATCAAGCGCCCTTAAAATTTGAATAAAGGACAACAATGTAACCGGCTCTCCGTTTTCTAACTGACTGATGGTCCAACGATTGACACCGGCCTCTTCAGCCACTTTAACCTGTGTTTTATTGATCTCCAACCTGTGATTTTTAATAAATTGGCCCAAGGCTTTTATTATGGCCCTATCAGTCATTGCAATCCATTCATTGTTGGTATTTACCATCTTTAAATACTGTTTAAATAATTAATGTTTGTATTTACAAACAAAATTACACAAAACTGATAAAAAACAAAAATAATCAAATACAATTAATCAGAACAACTCTTTCACCTGCTTCTCATTGACCCGGGAAACTGGTAGTTTAATATTAAAATACGGATGAAATAAGTATGTTTTATTATGAAACCGGTGGTATATAAAATCGGCATCCATCTTTACAAGATATGAACGATGGCACCGGAAAATTTCTTCTGCAGGTAATTGTGATTCGACTGAAGACAATGTAGCCCGTAAAATCGTCTCTTTTTTATTTTTATTTTCCTTATAGGCAATACGTGTATAATTATCCTGGGCTTCAGCATACAAAAAATCAGACATGTTTATTTCAAGATACTCTTTGGTTACAGATGTGATCTTAACAAGCTTGTTATTGCCACTATAATAGGTTTCAATTAAATTCTCAAAAGAAGGTAACCACCATAACTCTTTCCAAAACTCATCATATTGAACAAACAAAAACAAGGTTATCGGGTTTTGCAGGGTTTTTTGTAAATAAAAAACGGCATCTTCATATTTTCCCAACAGCTTATTTAAAATCGCATGATTATAATGATAAGTAACATTTGTTTCCGGTAACGCTTCTATTGCTGATTTATATTTATAAAAGCTTTTATCATCTTTTAAAGCATGGTAGATTACAAGATTACAGGAATATGACATGTCATAAAACTCATAATCAGGTTTTGCTACCTTTAAATACTCAAGGCCCTTATCATATTGCTTTAACATAATGCAACACCATGCCAGGCGCAGCGCATTATACGTTTTAAAGTTTTCAATATGCAAAATTGACTGATATGTATTATGTGCATCCTCGTATTCGCGGTTTAAATATTGAATTAACCCCATCCTGATACTTACTCCCGTATCAAGCGGATCCAGTTTTTTAGCCAGCAATATTTCACTAAGTGCCCTTTTAAGTTCTCCTTTAAAAAGGAATAACATACTGTTAAACATTCTGATCTCTGCATTACATGGACTCAAGGTAAGGGCTTGAGTAAGGTTCTTTTCAAAATCAGGTACAAACCAATTTCCCATCCAAAATGATGCAATTGCTTTTGATATAAATCCGTCAGGAATACCACTGTCAGCCTCAATGGCCTTATCGGCATTTTCAAGGGCCAGATGCATTGAAGTGATGTAATCGTCAAACTTATTAATCGCTATATGCAAGTAACACACACTTAACCCCGCATATGCCAGCGCATAGTCAGGAACTATGTCCAGCGCTTTTTTAAAAAATTGCAATGCCTGCTGCTTTGATTCTTTAGTTGGCTGATATGCCAGATATTTCCCCTTTAAATAATATGAATACGCTGTTGGGTCAATGTAATAATCCGTTTTATTGGCTATGCTTTCATTGTCTTTATTAAAAAATTGTATGATATGCTTTGATATCTCTATTTCCGAATCGTACAAACGGTCAAAATCAAAGGTCAGGGTATCAGATACCAGATTATAACCTGTTATACAATCGACCAACTGGTAAGAAATCCTGTATTCATTGTTCCTTTTTCTTATACTTCCATCAAGCAAATAACTTACATTTAATCTCCGGCTAATCTCTAAAATAGATGCTTCTCTTTTTCTGAACATAAATGAAGAAGCCCTGGCAGTAACAAATATGTCTTTAACCTTGGATAGACGATCAATAATCTCTTCGGCAATTCCTTCACATATATAGTCCAGCTCCTTTTCTGATGAAGTATTGTGAAAGGGCAAGATGGCAATAGAATTTTTATTCTTTGATTTTTCCAGTAATTCAATTTGTTCAGGCACATACATCCCAGTTTCTGACAAACAAAAGAGATCGACCTGATCATTCATACCTTTAAGCAACGTATTACCAACATGTTTAATCTTTAATTCAGCATGGGTTGCGAGCATATTTCGCATATTACCTGACAAAAGGACGGTACCCTCAGGGCAAATTTGCAGCAAGTTCGATATAATACCTGCTTCTTTTCCATAAATATCTTCATTGTCACAATCTATTTCCCCATAATGTAAAACAATGCGGTAAGGAATTCGGGGCTCAAGAGAGAGTTTCCTGAACAGCTCTGATGCAAATCGAACAGCATTTTCAGATAACTTAAAAACAACTTTTATGGTATCATCGAATTGATTAATCAAATTGCCGTTATAAATCTCGGACAAACTCACTGTAACAGATTTATAACGCGACTTAATTTCATCAAAAGTATCACGGTGAGAGACGACCAATTGGTTGTAATCCGCAACCTGGCCATAAAGTATGGCATATTTCCCTGTCATTGCTGATAAAATAGAAGCATCACCTTTATAGCATGATTTTATTACAAAAGCCAATATACAAAAGAAAATTAAGTTAGAGGAATCCTTTGGGGTTTCATATATATAATATTATAAACCGTCATATGAAATGGTATTTCAAACATGCATATTTATTAGTGTTTATAACTAATAAAATTATATAGCGTTCTTTCACATAGTTTTATATCCCATAAAATGGTGAAATGGGATTGAAATACGAAAAAATAATAAAAACTCAGCCCCTGTAGATGCCAATTCGCAATTGGGGTCGGTAAAAATAGAAGGAAGCCAGGTGCTATAGCCAGACTTTTATTTATACCAGGGGTCTTTATCAGGATCCCAATAAACGGTACAACCCGATTACGCCGATTTGTAATCTTTGTGCGAGAACCCAAAAAACTATGCGGGGTTTACTTATTCTTTAGTTTCTGTTCTATTTTTTTCAATCTCGAATCAATTTCATAAAGTTTTTTTAAGATAACAGAAACTACTCCTATTGAAACACATATAATTATAATTTTTTCCATTTTGTTTTTAATTTCTAATTAATTCTAAAAAAGTACACATTTTTTAGAAACTGTAGGACCATGCCCTCTTTTTTACTATTTCGTCCTATCTACCTTACGTTTATTATTCCGAACCTATAAGGCAATTGTTCGAATACCAAAAACAGGCCCTGCACGGTGCCCTTCATGAGCAGAAAATTTTACAACAACATTCTTTTTGTTTTTTGTAATATTTTCCGGGATTTCGTATTCCATGGTCACAAACGTCCCGTCGTTTATATTAGAAATGTTCTCTGTAGCTATTTTTACATCATCTACTAAAATATCAAAGGTTTTCGATCCTGGATAAGCCCCCCAATAATCAACCAGCACCTTGTTCATCAATTTCGGGTCCACCTTCATTACACATAACATCCAGTCCCTGGCCTCTCTGTACCCCCTGCCTTTATGCCGGCCCAAATATGAAACACCATCTTTAAACCGGTGGTCCCGTTCAGGCTGCATTTCGCCAGGTTGAAAAAAATCAATGGTAACTTTTTCAAATTCCTTTTTCTGTTCAATGTCAGCAGTATATTTCTCCTGAAATTCCTTCCACTTTTTTTCTGTAAAAATATCCCAATAAACAGAATACCTTAAATCA
>JBNLCS010000848.1:0-2995 GCA_050303935.1 Bacteroidales bacterium | reverse complement strand
GCTATTATTAACAATAACTTCAGATAGAAACGGCAACTAAGCGCTTTGATACCAGTATAAATGAACAGTAAAAATAGTGTGGAATAGTTCTTAAATATACCTGATAAACTTACAATATGAGCTAAAATGTTCTGTTTAGAAATGAGAATAAATAATTAAAACTCTATTGAAATAAATTTAAAATGAAAAAAAAAGTACTGGTATTTATCGTGGTTGTATTCTATACAACAAAACTTGGATTTGGGCAAATGGAATATGAAAAAGCCAAGTTCTTATATTCTTTATTAAAATATATTGAATGGCCTGACGAAATTAATCAGGGATCGTTTAAAATTGGAGTGATAGGATCGTTTACTTTATACAAAAAAGTTTCCGATGTTACCCTGGGCAGGAAAATAGGTAATTTAAATATTGAGGTAATTAATATAAACCGGGTGGAAGATTTAAAACTTTTTAAGTTACATGTTCTGATGATTGGCAATAGTAAATGTACCGCTGAAAGTGTAAAAGATATTTGTATTTACACGGATAGATCAAATACATTGGTTGTGGGGGGAAATATCAATTCAATAAAAATCGGTACAGAAATGAGTATTTATTCATCAGGGAGTAAGCTTAATTTTAATATGGACAGGAATAAAATTGTAAATAAAGGAATTTTGTTAAGCAACCATATCAACGTGTTTGCCCGCAATGATTAAAACATGCACCAGCCTGCGAAAGTAAAAAAGCCACCTCAAAAATTTGAAGTGGCCTTTTTGTAAATATACCAAAAACTACAAATAAACTATTCTTCGTTTTTTTCTTCTTCTTGTTCTTCTTCAACAACATTACCATCTTTTAATATTTTAACGGTAATTTTTTCAGTTTTCTTATTAAAACCAACTGACAAGGTATCCCCTTCATCTATGTTTGATTTTATAATTGACTCAGCCATTGGGTCTTCCAGGTATTTTTGAATAGCCCTTTTTAATGGACGGGCACCAAACTGCACGTCATATCCCTTCTCGGTAATATAATCTTTTGCAGTTGCTGATATTTTTATTTCATATCCCAATCCCTGGATCCGTGTGTACAATCCCTGAAGTTCAATATCAATAATTTTATGTATATCATCCCTTGTTAAGGTATTAAATAATACCACATCGTCAATACGGTTTAAAAACTCAGGGGCGAATGCCCTTTTTAGTGCTTTTTGTATTACTCCTTTCGCATAATCGTTTGATGCTTCCTGTTTAGCTTTCGTAGTAAAACCAACACCCTGGCCAAAGTCTTTCAATTGACGTGTACCAATGTTAGAAGTCATGATCACGATAGTGTTCCTGAAATCCACCTTTCTTCCAAGGCTATCAGTAAGTTGTCCTTCATCCAATACTTGTAATAACAGGTTGAATACATCCGGATGTGCTTTTTCAATTTCATCAAGCAAAACAACACAGTAGGGGCGACGCCTTACTTTTTCTGTAAGCTGGCCACCTTCTTCGTATCCAACATATCCCGGAGGTGCCCCAACTAATCTTGATACCGAGAATTTTTCCATGTATTCGCTCATATCTATCCGAACAAGGTTCTCAGTTGAATCAAATAAATACTGAGCAAGCACTTTTGCCAGTTGCGTTTTACCAACACCTGTAGGGCCAAGGAATATAAAAGTTCCAATAGGTTTATTGGGGTCTTTTAACCCAGCCCTGTTTCGTTGAATTGATTTCACAACCTTTTCAATTGCTTCGCTTTGTCCAATGACCTTACCGCTCAGTTCTGTACCCATTTTTAATAAACGGGTACCTTCGGCCTGGGCAATACGTTGAACAGGAACACCTGTCATCATAGCAACTACTTCAGCTACTTTTTCCTCATCCACCACTTCACGGTTTTTACTTATCTCCTTTTCCCACTTAATTTTTTCATCATCCAGCAGTTCCATCAGTTCTTTTTCTTTGTCCCTGAAATTGGCTGCTTTTTCAAAGTTCTGATTTTTTACGGCCTTTATTTTTTCCTGACGGGTTTCTTCAATTTGTTTTTCCAGGTTCAAGATACGTTGTGGCACCACAATATTCGAAATGTGAACCCGTGAACCGGCTTCATCCAACGCGTCAATAGCCTTATCGGGCAGGTGACGGTCAGAAATATAACGGTTCGTTAGCTTTACACAGGCACCAATTGCATCAGGCGTGTAAATTACATTATGATGGTCTTCGTACCTTTCTTTAATATTATTTAAAATCTCAATAGTTTCCTCACTACTTGTTGGTTCAATCATCACTTTCTGAAACCGTCTTTCCAGAGCACCGTCTTTTTCAATGTGCTGTCTGTATTCATCAAGCGTGGTAGCCCCTATGCATTGTATTTCCCCGCGGGCCAATGCTGGTTTTAACATATTGGCTGCATCCAATGAACCTGTTGCACCTCCGGCACCCACAATTGTGTGTATCTCATCAATAAACAGAATAATATCTGCCGTTTTCGAAAGCTCATTCAAAATAGCTTTCATCCGTTCTTCAAATTGCCCCCGGTATTTTGTTCCGGCAACGATAGAAGCAAGGTCCAGGGTAACCACCCGTTTACCAAATAATACACGTGAAACTTTGCGTTTAATGATGCGCATGGCCAGTCCTTCAGCTATAGCAGATTTACCAACCCCGGGCTCACCGATCAATATAGGATTGTTTTTTTTCCTTCTGCTTAATATCTGGGCCAGACGTTCAATTTCCTTTTCTCGTCCTATAATTGGGTCAAGCCTGTTTTCTTCAGCCGCTTTGGTTAAATCCGTTCCAAAATTATCTAGTACCGGGGTTTCTGAATTTGTTTTAGCCCCGGGGTCAGGATTACTTTTTCCACTTCCACCACCACCAAATTGTCCGCGTTGGTCCCCTTCTTCATCCTCGTGGGGATAATCTGCTTTGGGTTCAACTGAAGTATTTCCAGTTAATTCGCTTTTTACATTCTTATAATTAATATCCATTTCTATCAAAACCTGTGTTACAATACTTGTTTC
>JBNLCS010000847.1:0-4778 GCA_050303935.1 Bacteroidales bacterium | reverse complement strand
CAGGCATTAATTGATGGTGAAATTGTTTTAGCAGCACGATTAGATCAAAAGAATGAATTCAATAGTGAGGATGTTTTTCGTTATTCATGTAAAACGTATGATCATGAATATGTAATGATCCACTATCCATGGGACATATTTTTAAACAATGGAGTTGAAATTCAAAAAGATATTGAACTCATATTTTTTAACAGGCAAAGTAAAAGGTTAAGTACAACAAACAATGTTTTAGGTTTAGAGAATATTTATATTGAGGAAGGTGTTAAAGCAGAATTTGTTACTATTAATGCAAAAACGGGCCCTGTTTATCTTGGAAGAGGATCAGAAATAATGGAAGGGTCAGTAATCAGGGGCCCTTTTGCCCTTTGCGATCACAGCACAGTAAAACTTTCAACTAAAGTTTACGGACCTGTAACAGTTGGTCCCCAAAGCAAGGTAGGGGGTGAAATAAGTGAATCTGTGATTCAAGGGTTCTCAAATAAAGCACATGATGGCTATCTGGGCAATTCAATATTAGGAGAATGGTGTAACCTGGGAGCCGATTCCAATACTTCTAACCTGAAAAATAATTATGAAATGGTAAAAGTGTGGAACTACAAAAGCGAAAGGTTCATTGATAGCAATCAACAATTTTGTGGCCTGATAATGGGTGATCATTCAAAAAGTGGAATAAATACCATGTTTAATACTGGCACCGTTGTAGGTGTAAGTGCAAATATATTTGGATCGGGCTTCCCCCGCAATTTCATTCCTTCGTATAGTTGGGGAGGGGCCCAAGGATTGATTACCTATAAAATTGAAAAAGCTTTTGATGTGGCTGAAAAGGTTATGGAACGACGAGGTTTGCAGTTTGATGAAACTGAAAGAGAAATACTGCAACATATTTTTGAAGAAACTGTAAAATATAGAAGGTAATATTTGTGGCACAAGTATTGACAAGTTATTGTTGTAAATTTAAAGAAAATATAAACTGTCAATTTGTCTTATTTAAGGAAGGTTAAATTTAATATGAATAATAAGAAGAGATTTGAGTTAGATACGTTGGTAATCAGTTCGCAAATGGAAGAAGAATCAGATTTTATACCCCTGATTTCAGATGAAGACGAAGAAGTTTTATACAAAGTTGATGTACCAGAAATACTGCCAATTTTGCCATTACGTAATACTGTATTATTTCCGGGTGTAGTAATTCCCATTAACTTAGGCAGGGACAAATCTGTCAAATTAATAAAAGATGTTTATAAGAAAAATAAAATAATAGGTGCCGTTGCTCAAATGGATCCTAATATGGACGAGCCTGATTTTGAGGATCTTTACCGCGTTGGTACAATTGCCCAGATAATTAAAATCCTTGAAATGCCGGATGGGTCAAGTTCGGTGATAATACAGGGTAAAAAACGTTTTAAAATTGATAAGGAACTAACTAGTGAACCGTATCTTAAAGCCAATGTGTCAGTATTAGATGATAAGAAACCACGCAAAAATGATAAAGAATTTGAGGCAATAATTGAATCTTTGAAGGACCTGTCGTTAAAAATTATTAACCTGTCTTCCAATATTCCACCGGAGGCTTCATTTGCTGTAAAAAATATTGAAAGTCCCTTGTTCCTGATAAATTTCATTTGTTCGAATAGCAACATTATTATAGTTGAAAAGCAAAAGTTGCTTGAGATAAATGACCTTAAAAAAAGGAGCAACTTTCTATTGGAACATTTAGTGAAAGAAGTTCAAATGCTGGAATTAAAGATGGATATCCAGACCAAAGTAAAGGTTGATATGGACCAGCAACAGCGTGAGTATATGTTGCACCAGCAAATGAAAACTATTCAGGATGAGCTGGGCAGCAATCCTTTAGATCAGGAGATAGAGGAATTGAAGGAAAAGGCAGCCAAGAAAAAATGGGGGAAAGAAGTAGAAGAACTTTTTGAGAAGGAGATTGAAAAACTTTACCGTTTAAATCCAGCAGCAGGTGAGTATTCTGTTCAGGTTAATTATTTACAAACCCTACTTGACTTGCCTTGGAGTGTATTTACTAAAGATAATTTTAATCTAAAAAAGGCCCAAAAAGTTTTAGATAAAGATCATTTTGGTCTGGATAAAGTAAAAGAAAGAATTCTGGAGCATCTTGCTGTTTTAAAACTTAAAGGAGATTTAAAATCCCCGATATTATGTTTATACGGGCCTCCTGGTGTAGGGAAAACATCACTGGGAAGATCAGTGGCCCGTGCTACTGGTAGAAAATATGTCCGCATGTCACTTGGGGGGTTGCATGATGAAGCCGAAATTAGAGGGCATCGGAAGACTTATATAGGGGCTATGCCTGGACGGATTGTTCAGAGCCTGAAAAAAGCAAAATCCTCAAATCCCGTATTTGTTTTGGATGAGATAGATAAAATAGGTAAAGATTTTCATGGTGACCCTGCATCTGCATTGCTTGAAGTTTTGGATCCAGAACAAAACACACATTTTTATGATAATTACCTTGAACTAGAATATGACCTTTCTCATGTAATGTTTATTGCTACCGCTAATACAACTTCAACTATACATCCTGCACTGCTCGATCGCATGGAATTGATAGATATAAGCGGCTATATAATGGAAGAGAAGGTTGAAATAGCAAGAAAACATTTAATTCCCAAAGAATTGGAAGCCCATGGTGTAAAGAAATCACAGCTTAGCTTCAATAAAACAGTATTAGAACACGTTGTTGATTATTATACACGCGAATCTGGTGTTCGCCAACTGGATAAGACCATTGCGAAAATTGTTAGGGTTATTGCCAAACGTATTGCTTTTGAGGAAACATTTAATAAAAATCTTACAAAACAAAATATTGAAGAAATATTAGGCCCTCCAAAATATTTAAAAGATAAATATCAAGGTAATGACTTTGCCGGTGTGGTAACCGGGCTGGCATGGACTGCTGTTGGGGGTGAAATACTGTTTATTGAAACCAGCCTGAGCCGCGGTAAGGGAAACATAACCCTTACCGGAAACCTGGGTGACGTAATGAAAGAATCAGCTTATATTGCGTTGGAGTATATAAAAGCCCATTCTGATATTTTAGATGTTGATTACAAGATATTTAATAACTGGAATATTCATATTCATGTACCAGAGGGTGCTATACCAAAAGATGGCCCGTCAGCAGGTATTACAATGGCAACAGCCCTTGCGTCGGCCATAACGCAACGTAAGGTAAAAAGAGACATCGCCATGACCGGTGAGATTACTTTACGGGGTAAGGTGTTGCCTGTTGGTGGAATTAAAGAAAAAATTCTTGCTGCCAAAAGAGCAGGTATAAAAGAGATAATTTTGTCTGCGGAGAATAAAAAGGACATTGCCGAAATAAAAGAAATTTATAGAAAAGGTTTGACTTTTTATTATGTGAGTGAAATTATGGAAGTTTTTGATATTGCACTTTTAAAAGAAAAAGTAAAGAACCCGGTAAATTTAGTTATTGAAGAAAAAGAAAAAGTAACAAACCATACTGCATAAATTTAAGGATATAAAACCCTATAAATACTGTTGATTATTTGCAATAATGAGATGGCTAAGGTCTTATCGGCCACCACTTAGTATTTAATGCTTATACGTATGATTTGAATTAAAGGCCCATTTAAAGTATTATCTTTTAATAGTTCAGGAATTTTGTATTACAATTTACCGATAAATTCAGTTATTTAACCTATTTGTGATTTCCAGTGAATCTGTTAAAACTTATTTTTATGTTGTTTTTATAACTTTTTGGTTTAATCACTTGAAAGTTAAAGTCAATATTTTAACTTTAAAAAATTATGAAAATGGGTGCAGGTACATTTTGGGGACTATTTCTTATTTTAGTTGGGATTGCTTTGCTTTTGAAAGTGATTTTCAAGATAGACATCCCGGTTTTTAAAATTGTATTGGCATCCTTTTTTATCCTACTGGGTATCAGGATATTATTTGGAAACTTTAATCTGCATCGATTTAAAACAAGTGGTAATGATGCTTTGTTCAGTGAAATTAAAGTAACAAGTGAGAACTTTAATTACCCGGAATACAACATGATTTTTGGTAAAGGTACATTTGATCTTCGCGACCTTGATATTCAAAAAACCGGAACAAAATATGTGAAAATAGATATTGTATTTGGTGGTGTGGAAATAGTTCTAAATCAGGATACCCCGGTGAAAATAACTACAGAATCTGTATTTGCAGGTGGAAAATTACCTGATGGCAATTCAACTGCTTTTGGAACATCAACGTATATCAGCCCAAATTATGACCCTGTGAAACCACATTTAAACATGCGAATCGAAATGGTATTTGGTGGGATTGATATTAAAAGGAATTAGAGAGTTGGAGCAGCCGCTCCCGTCTTGTTATCGTAAAACCTCATCCAACACTTCTTTCTTATCATCAACCTTTTTTTCCGGAAGGGGTTCATAACCATAAGCTTCTCCCTTAAGAACATAACTTGGTGGTTCTCCATATCCTCCCCTTGGCTCTTTCTTGGTTATTAATACAATATTCCCCTTCAAACTGGCTGTTTTCTTTTGCAGCCTTTTGGTTGCTGTATCGATGGCTTTTTTCTTATTTTTTGCCCCTGGAGAGGAAGCTGCATTAACCTCACCGTATTTATACATTCCCCTAACATCTTCTTTATCCTCCGTTACCAATACTGCTTCCCACGAATCTTCACTTAAAATTATAACAGCAGGGGCATTAAACTCTTCAAATTTACCTGTTCTCCAAACAATTTTTTGTACTTGCTTTTTATCAATAGAATATAA
>JBNLCS010000846.1:0-4789 GCA_050303935.1 Bacteroidales bacterium | reverse complement strand
CGGTGATTGCAACCGGTCAGGCTATTGACGTGGATGGCATTTCAACTGCCGATGGCGCCAACATACATACATGGGCATACGGTGGCGGGAACAACCAGCAATGGAAGTTCGAAGACCAGGGTGGTGGTTATTATAAGATCATTGCCCGTCATAGCGACAAATGTTTAGACGTGGAAGGAATTTCTACTGCCGATGGTGCCAACATCCACCAATGGGCATGTATTGCAGGTGCACAAAACCAATCTTTTGAGATAATTGCAAACAACAGTGCAAATGCTGAAATTTCAATGGAAGAAGTGAACATATTCCCGAACCCTGCAAGTAATGGGGAATTCACCATTAATATTGCCGGAAACAGTTTTGATACATATACATTGACCATTACTAGTTATGATGGCAAAAAAGTATTTGAAGCCAATGAGCTAAGTTCCGGAATTCAGGAAATAAGTACAGGTCTTACGAAAGGGATATACTTTGTAAAAATCAATGACAGAAGCAACAACATTCAAAAACTTGTGATAGAATAATTCATCAGTAAGCTTCAATTGCAAGGGATTGACCCTTTTTCTAAGGGCAATCCCTTTTTTTGTCTTATTATTCTATTTTTGCCTTTTAAATTTTCTTGTTAAATTTGAGATTATAATTCGCTAACAAAAACTATTATATTATTCATATTTTATTTTAAGACTAAGAACTGATATCAAATTTTAGCAGTAAGAAAAATAGCTAGCTAATATAAAACCTTAATAATGATATTTAATAAGTACTTTGTTAAGTTCAAAAATTCATACGATTTGAGAAAAATTATTTTTATAATTCAAATAATTAGATTGACCTTCATTTTTAATATTGACGACTTATAAAATCACCTAATTTATTTATTAATAACTACTAAAAATTTCAAACTATGAAGAAGATCGTATTAATTTTTTATGTTTTTAGTTTAGGTTCAGTGTTTTTGTTTACCAATATCAGTGCACAAACTGCAAACGTAAACCTAACAAGCAACAGGCAAGTCATCGACGGATTTGGTGCCAGTACGGCATGGCATGGGCAAATAAGCGATGCTGAAGCAGATGCCGGGTTTAGTAATAACAACAACAACCAAATGGGATTGACCATTTTACGCATTCGAATAGATCCCAATAACAATCAATGGGGAGATGAACTTGTGAATGCACAAAAAGCCCGTGCGCGAGGTGCAAAAATACTTGCAACACCATGGTCACCTCCGGCTTACATGAAAACCAACGGCAGTACAGTTGGTGGGGAATTAAGGTCCCAGGATTACGGCAATTATGTTAATTTCTTAAATGATTTTAGGTCATATATGTCAAGCAATGGGGCCCCGGTTGATATTATTTCAATACAAAACGAACCGAACATTACGGTTAACTATGAATCATGCGATTGGACACCAACACAACTTTTAACTTTTTGCAGGGATTATGCACAAGGAATTGGCGGTGATGTGATGATGCCGGAAGCTTATAATTTCGATTTTGCATATTCAGATCCAACCTTGAATAACAGCACAGCATCCTCTCATATCAGCCACATTGGAGGACATCTTTATGGTACTTCAGTAAGAAGGTATGATAATGCAATTAGTAAAGGGAAAAAGGTATGGATGACGGAAAAGTATTTTGACCCTGATGATATGGGCACATTGCTTACATTTGGCAAAGAGATACTTGACTGTATGGCCAATGATATGAACGCGTATGTATATTGGTATCTCAGGGTACAAAATGCCAACCTGATTGAAACGGGAGGTAACATCAAAAAAAAAGGATATGTAATGGCCCAGTTTTCAAAACATATCCGGCCGGGATATTACCGGGTTGATGCCACCTACAATCCAAAATCAGGTATATATGTGACTGCGTTCACGGGTTCAGGCAATGCCATAATTGTGGTTATCAACCAGAATGGATCTTCCACTAGTCAGACATTTAGTTTTTCGGGTGCCACAATATCAAGTGTAACAAAATATACAACATCACCTAACAAAAACCATAGTAATGATGGAAACATCAGTGTATCCAATAATTCCTTTTCCGCTATTCTTGATGCACAAAGTGTAACTACGTTTACAGGAACTACAGGTGGATCCTCAAGCAGCAGCAGTGGGTGCTCCGGAATCACAAGCCTGGCAAACGGCACATATACAATTACAGCAAGGCACAGCAACAAATGCCTTGAAGTAGTTAATTCATCTACGGCTGATGGTGGAAATATACAACAATTTAGTTGCGGAAGCGGTACAAACCAGCAATGGGTTGTTTCCCAATCAAACGGACATTATACTTTTCGTAATGTAAACAGTGACAAATGCATGGATGTTTCCGGTGGATCAACTGCCGATGGTGCAAATATCCAGCAATGGGCTTGTTTGGGAAATGATGTACAAACTTACTGCTTACAAGATGCCGGGAACGGGTACTATAACATAGTTAACTACGGTAGTGGTAAATGTGTAGATATTGACGGTATTTCAACCACTGATGGCGCTAATGTTCACCAATGGGCATGCCATGGGGGCGATAACCAACAATGTAGTTTCTCACCGGGTGGCGGTAGCAGTTCTTCATCCAGCAGCAGTAGCAGTTCTTCATCTGGGGGCACATATAACGGTGTTTACTCATTTGTAGCACAACACAGTGGTAAAGCTATTGATGTTGCAGGCGGGGGAACTTCTAATGGAACAAATGTACAACAATGGGCTTTCAACGGATCTAATCTTAACGAACGATACCAGGTTACCCACCTTGGTGACGGATGGCATAGGATCAGCCCTATAATTGCAACAAGCCAATGCATTGATGTCTCAGGCATTTCATCAGCTGACGGTGCCAATATACATACATGGGTTTATGGAGGTGGAAACAACCAGCAATGGAAATTTGAAAGCCAGGGAGGTGGATATTATAAAATCATTGCCCGGCACAGTAATAAATGCCTGGACGTTGATGGTATATCAACTGCTGATGGTGCCAACATACACCAATGGACTTGTATTGCTGATGCCCAAAACCAGGCTTTTGAAGTAATTGAAAGCAGCAGTGCCAATACAGAAATTTCAGTAAACGATGTAAGCTTATTCCCCAACCCTGCAATTAACGGGGAATTTACTCTTAACATTGCCGGAAATAGTAACGATACATACACATTGGCCATTTACAGTTACGACGGTAAGAAAGTATATGAAAAAACCAATTTAAGTTCAGGTATCCAGGAAATAAATACAGGCTTAAGCAAAGGGATATACTTTGTGCAAATAAATGGCAACAATATCAACAATCAAAAATTGGTTATAGAATAAAGTTATAACAACATTCTATAAATAAAGGGATTGCTTCATAATAAATATGAAACAATCCCTTTTCTTTTCAACTTTTATGCAGCATAACACTTATATTTGAGTAAACTGGATGTAAACAAAACACCAATTGAACTAGTAACTGAATTGAAAAAATTCATAAAGGAATATTGATGTCTTATTCTATAATCAGAAGAAATAAATTCAAAAAAATAGCCGGATTGTTCAAATTTTAATAGTTTTGTTATAAGAAGTAAGGGTTATAACTTAATTTTAACCTTGCCTTGTTATCATTTTTTAAATAGATAAATGAGGCCTCTTAAGATAGTAGGTAGGTAATAATAAAATAATTAACATTCAACCAATGAAAAAAAAAATAGAATACCGGTTATTTATTTCAGTTTGTGTTTTTTATTGTTTATCATTCTTTAATACAAACGGACAAGACAATGATTTTATCGAATTTTCATCAGGTGAAAATAATTTTCCAATAGTTGCAAACAACATAGGTAGTGATATCATTCTTGATGGGAATGATTTTGACGGGGTTAAAAAAATTGCAGCGTTGTTTCAAACCGATATTTTTAATGTGACAGGTGTTATACCTGAAATTAAACAAGAAATTTCCGGTAAGTCAAAAAATATCATTATTATAGGGACACTGGGAAAAAGCAAACTACTTGACAAGATGGTGCAAAAAGGGATAATAGATGTATCGGATATACAAGGCAAGTGGGAAACATCATTAATACAAGTAGTTGAAAACCCTTTTAATAAAGTTGAACGTGCCTTAATTATTGTTGGAAGCGACAAACGAGGAACATTGTACGGTATGTTTGATATCTCCCAAAAAATTGGTGTTTCACCCTGGTACTGGTGGGCCGATGTTCCCATTAAAAAACACAATGCTGTTTATGTAAAAACTGGAAGATACAACCTGGGCGAACCAAAAGTAAAATACAGGGGCATATTTCTGAACGACGAAGAACCAGCACTCGGAAGATGGGCTGTAGATAACTATGGTGGGTTTACACATGGATTTTATGAAAAAGTATTTGAACTATTGCTTCGATTAAAGGCAAATTATATATGGCCAGCCATGTGGTGGGCCGGCTTTGCAATGGATGATACTTTAAATCCTGTAATCGCTAATGAGATGGGTATTGTTATGGGAACATCCCACCATGAACCTATGATGCGGGCCCATGCCGAATGGAAAAAACATGGAAAAGGGGACTGGAACTATGCAACAAATGAAGAGGAACTACAAAAATTCTGGAAAGATGGTATTCAACGTATGGGAACCCATGAAAGTATTATAACCCTTGCAATGAGAGGGGATGGTGATTTAGCCATGAGTGAAGAAGCTAATACAGAACTATTGGAAAAAATTGTAGCCGATCAACGTGAAATAATAGAAGATGTTACCGGCAAAAACGCCGATGAAATACCTCAACTCTGGGCACT
>JBNLCS010000845.1:0-8849 GCA_050303935.1 Bacteroidales bacterium | reverse complement strand
AGGGTTAAATATACTATTGACGAAGGTGCCTCATTTTATGTTTATAGATTTCCTGAACATGAATTGATCAAGACCCTTTTTGGAGAGTTTTTTAACTATGACAATGCCAAATTTTTCACTTTTATAGGCAACTTCATGGTTTTCTCAGGAAATGTAAATTCATTAAGTAAACTGATCTATGCAAATGTTTTAAATAAAACTCTTGATAAGTCACTGGAATATAACGACTTTCTTGAATATGTAAATAGTCGGTCAAATTTATGTTTTTATATGAAAATTCCAAAAGCAAACGATGATATTGCTTTCAACTTGAATAAATCGCTCAATAACGTATACCTTAAATATAATGAGGCATTTGAAAAAATTAATACTATAAGTTTTCAGCTCAGTGGAGACAGGGATATGATTTATAATAATATTACTTTGAAATATGTCCAACGAACATACGATAATCCAATAACCGAATGGGAAACCTTATTAGATACGGCAATAAACTTTAAACCCGTTTTTGTAGAGAACCACTATACCCATGAGTTTGAAATATTCGTTCAAGACCTCCATAACAACATTTACTTAATAAATAACTCTGGCAGAATAATATGGAAACTTAAACTGGAAAACCAAATTAACAGTGAAGTATTCCAGGTTGATTATTATAAAAACGGAAAACTGCAACTGCTTTTTAGCACTGAGAAAGATATCCATCTAATTGACCGTAATGGAAATTATGTTGAAAGATATCCTGTTAAGCTACGTGCCGATGCCACAGCCGGAATGGCATTATTTGATTATGACAATAACAAAAATTACAGAATATTCATTCCATGCAACAATAAGAAAATTTATGCATACTCAATTCAAGGTAAAACAATTACAGGTTGGAGATTTGATAAAACAGATCATTTTGTATACAATACAATTCAACATTTTAGGGTAAACAATAAGGATTATATTGTATTTGGCGATAAATATAAAACGTACATTCAAGATAGACAAGGAAACACCAGGATCAGGCTTAAAGAGCAATTTTCTAAATCTGAGAACAATCCCTATTTTCTGGATAATGTAAAAAATGAAGCTTGTTTGATGACCACTGATTTAAATGGTATTGTTTATACCATTTATTTTAATGGTGAAGTTGAAAAATTAACGATAAACCCATTTTCATCCAAACATTATTTTGAATTGAATGATGTTGATGCTGATGGCAGTAAAGATTTTATTTACGTGGATAAGAATGAATTAAAGGTTTTTAAACGGAACAAAAAAGAAATATTCTCGTTAAATTTTAATAACACAATAAATGAAAGTCCGGCTTATTATTATTTTTCGTCAGAAGATAGAAAGATTGGCATTGTTGATGAAGAAAGCGAATTAATTTACCTGATAAATAATAGCGGCAAATTATACAAAGGATTTCCTTTAACGGGAAATTCAAAATTTACAATAGGAAGATTAGAAAACAATTATGGCAATTTTAATTTAATAGTGGGAGGTAAAAATAATTTTTTATATAACTATGCTATTAATTAGTCTTTATAAGAAAAGTGCATTTTCTAGGAGTGCTGGCCATTGGTCGTGAGTTCCGTTTCGTTGCAGTTATGAAGTCAAGTTAAAAACTAAATGTTACTTAATTGTAAACCTATCAAAAAACTGATTTTAAGTTTATTAGCTTCATAAGCTTCGTGGTATGTTCTTATAAAAGATTGATTATATCAAATTAATTTATTAAATTAAATAACAATAACACAAAAACTATGGTAATCAGGAATATAGCAGTAAAACTTATGATTTTTCTTCAGGTATTGTTTGCAATATCTTGTATGGAAGAAGAATTTTATCCGAAAAAATTATCACGCGGTATTGAATTAACCCCTGATTATATTCTACCGATTGGTCATGGAGAAATCTCAATTGTAGATATTGTAAAACAAAGCGATACTATCAGGTATAATGGAGATTCTATTGAAATTTATATCAAAAAAGATTCGATACTTACTTTAACCGGAGAAGATTTTTTTAATTTTCCCGATCAAACAACAAAAGACCTTCGTTTTGATTTGGGAAACAGGGAAACTACGAATGAAACCGTTGTAAGGTCAGTAACACTTAATGAATTGGCTGATCTTATGTTTCCAACTGCAAAGGGGGGCATCAGTGAAGGAAATAATATCTTCCCGGCAATAAACGAAGAACAACCCGGAACGGTTACACTTGATAGCATGGTTAACTTTGACTGGTTTGAAGTTTCATCGGGTATAATAGAAATGAATTTAAGAAATAACCTTCCTGTCGAGATTAATTCACTCAACATAGGTTTACATAATGTTGATGACGATGCCCTGGTAGGAAATTTCACTTTTTCAAACATACCATCGGGATCTGCCCAAACGAGGACGGCAGATTTAACAGACAAGACAGTACAAAATGAATTGTATGCGGAAATACTGGATTTTTACACTCCCGGAAGTGGTGCAAGTACAGTTGATATTGACTTTACCGATGACTTACTATTCACCATAAGAACGGTTAATGTAAGAGTACGTCGCGGCAGGGCTATTCTACCAGATCAGGTTTTTGACGCGGACACAACATCTATTGAACTGGATTTGGAAAATGGTGAGGAACTTGAAGAACTTCACTTGGAATCAGGAATAATAAATTATACATTACACTCTTACATTAATGAAAATGTTGCATTGTCAATAGTTTTACCTAATACCACAAAAAATGGATCGATAGTCACAAAATATACGTTGGTTAATGCTATGAATGCAGGAGCTACTTTGGATAATGTTGATCTGGCAAATACCATAACAATGGTTGAAAAAAATGGGATTCCGGCAATATACACAACAAGTTTAGTGTCGTCAAACCAAATGGTAACATTTGATTTTTCTGATACGGTTAACTATAATTCTACTGTTGAGAAAGTAGATATTGTTGTTTCATCTGCTATTGGTTATTTCGGTAATGATACAATACAGGTGACCAATGAATCTTTTGAAAACCAACTTGACTTATTTTCAAAATTTGAAGGTGAATTTGAGCTTACAAATCCACAAATTAATATCGTTTACAATAATTCATATGGTATACCACTTGATTTAAACCTGGATTTTATAGGTAAATATACAGAAGGGGAAAATGTTAACCTAGCTACGCCGGCTGCTACATTCAATCATCCCCTAAACCCTGATGACGAAGCATTAGATGGAATAATAAACTATAATAAAAATAATCTTCCTGATATCGTAAACTTCCTGAAGTTTCCCCCACCGGATACCATTCATTATTCAGGAACCGCAATTTCTAATCCTAATGGAAAAACAGCAACATCTAATTTTATTAATAATACAAGTGAAATCACCGTTGGAATTGAACTAAAACTTCCACTTGAGTTATTGGCTAGCGATATAATGCTTCAAGACACCATCGTGTTTGATGGTTTTAATAACGATAATCAGGATAATACCCCAAATGAGGAAGATGGAAATACAGATATAGCAATTGAAAATGCTTCCTTAGCCTATAAAATTAAAAATAGCTTCCCGCTCGATCTTGATTTTCAGATTGTTCTGTATGATTCAATAAACGACACCCGCTATGACACTGTAGATGTTGGATTTTTAGATGCCGCACCTGTAGATAGCAGGGGGATTGTTATACCCGAACAAATTGAAGAAACAAGAGGGGTAATTAACATCAGTGATTCTTTTATTGATAACCTTGAACTGGCTAACAAATTAATTATTATTGGAAGATTAAATACTTCTCCGGATAATAATGGTGTTGCCCAACCAGTTAAAATATTGACAAGTTGCAGTATAGAATTTTATCTTGGATTGGTGGCTAAAATGAAAATAAAAACAAATTTTAACGGGGAATAACATGAGAAAACAAAAAACCCTCCTTATACTAAGTATTTATGTTTGTGTAGCATTTAATTCTGCCTTTGCACAATTTAACAGCACAACTTATTACATGAGGAATCTGCCACAGGCTGCAAACATGAACCCTGCTTTCCAGCCTGGGTATAATTTCTACCTGGCATTGCCATCCATAACAATGGATATTAATAATAATGCCATAAACTTTGATAATTTCATCAAGTATAATTCCGAAATAGATTCATTTTATACACCGCTTAGTTACCTTGCAACAGACGAAGAAAAAGATGCATTTATAAATATTTTCGATGATTTAAACACTATCTCATCCTCATTTAACGCTGAAATTTTCAAACTTGGGTTTAGGGTAAATGATAACTTCTTTTCGTTTAATATTTCAGAAAGGATAGCTATGAATATGGATTATCCGGGGGATTTGATGCGTTTTTTAATTAAAGGGAATAGTGAAGCTGGAATATTTGATTTTAGTGGCTTTGGTGGCCGCATCAATGCTTACCAGGAAATTGGGTTATCTTTTTCCAACCGCGTAAGCAACTCCTTTTCATTTGGTGTTCGTGGAAAAATACTCTTCGGACAGTTTAATATGAGTATGTCAAAACAGGATATTACATTTGATGTTGATACTTTTGCAATTGATGTATCCAGCAACTTTGCCATAAATGGAAGTAGTCCGTTTCATAAAATTGAGATAACAAATGGTGAATTCGATTCAATTGTAGGTACAGGTTTTAATACTGATAAAATTATTGAAACCTTATTAGGTAAACAAAATATGGGCTTCGGATTAGATATTGGTCTAGATTATAATGTTACCGATAGGCTCTCTTTGTCTGCAAGTGTATTGGATCTAGGTATTATTACCTGGAAAAACAATGTATTTAACCTAAGTGCCGACAGCGCTAATTTTACCTTTGAAGGTATTGAACTGGATTTTTTTCAATCACAAGAAATTTCCGATCAGGAGGATACTGCAACATTTTTTGGTCAACTTGCCGATTCGGTTAAAAGTGAATTTGGTTTAAACGGCGGACAAGACCCTTTTACTACATTCCTAACAGCAAAAGTAATTTTTGGTTTAAATTACAAGCTTCTGGAAGGTTTTGATATCGGATTATTATCTTACAACCAAATATACAGGCAAAAAATAATCCCCAGGCTTACTGTTTCTGCTAATTTCAGGCCAGCAAGGTTCTTAAATGCCAGTTTCAGCTATTCACTATTAAACCAGGAGTATTATGGAATGGGGGTTGGCCTATCATTTAAACCAGGCCCTTTTAATTGGTTTGTTATTGGTGACACTTTCCCCTTGGTTGTTACTTCCGGTATACCCGTGCCAAAATATGCTAAAGGTTTCAGATTTCAAGCAGGTTTTAATTTTGTTTTTGGGTCAGCAAAAAAACGTCAATCGGAGCGAGATTTACCCCTTTGGTTTTAAGAATTTTAATTATTATTACTTCGAATGTATTCTTTTACCTGTTTAGCCATTTTTGAGGCAAAAATGAAGTCATTTAAATATTTATTATCTGTATGAAATATGTCTTTATTTGTGCCCTCCCATTGCTTTTCACCCTGAAAAATAAATACAACTTTTTGCCCGATTTCCATAACTGAATTCATATCATGTGTATTTACAACCGTTGTAATATCATATTCTTCAGTAATTTCTTTTATTAACTGATCAATTACAATGGATGTTCCGGGATCAAGTCCAGAGTTAGGTTCATCGCAAAATAAATATTTTGGGTTACCGGCAATAGCACGGGCAATAGCAACCCGTTTTTGCATCCCGCCACTAAGTTCTGAAGGAAAAAGCTTATTTACATTTTCAAGGTTCACCCTGTTTAGGCAAAAATTTGCGCGTTCTCTTTTTTCTTCGTAACCCATATCTGAAAACATATCTAGTGGGAACATTACATTTTCTTCAACCGTAGCCGAATCAAACAAGGCGCTGCCCTGAAAAAGCATGCCCATTTCTTTTCTAAGTTTTTTCCGTTCAGTAATATTCATCGCTGTAAAATTACGGTCATCATAAAAAACAGCCCCCTCATCAACTTCGTATAAACCAACCAACGATTTTAACAACACTGTTTTCCCAGACCCGCTTCGGCCAATAATAAGATTGGTCTTACCTTTTTCAAAGGTAACCGAAATGTCCCTCAAAGCATGTTTTTCTCCAAAATGTTTATTTAAATTCTGAGCAATTATCATCAGGCAAGAAATAGTTGTGTTAAAATTACATCAAAAAACAGGATCAGTATCATACTATATACAACACCGCGGGTACTGCATTTTCCAACCTCCAGTGCCCCGCCACTTGCATAATAACCATGGTATGATGTTATTGAGGTCATTATAAAAGAATAAATCAACGATTTTACCAAAGCTACAGTTATGTAAAAAGGAATAAACCAATAATGAAGCCCCAGTATATAATCGGCCTGTGACAAAGCTCCGGTGGTAATTACCGCAAACCATCCTCCCAGCATACCCACAAACATACTAATTATTGTTAAAATCGGGTTGAAGAACAAAGCTGCTATAATTTTAGGCAATATGAGATAATTGGCCGAGTTTACACCCATTATCTCAAGTGCATCAATTTGTTCTGATATACGCATTGTTCCAATTTCAGAAGCTATGCTGGATCCTACTTTGCCAGCAAGGATGAGCCCTACAATGGTAGATGAAAATTCTAAAAACATTGTGTCCCTTGCTGTTAAACCTATTAAATATAATGGAATAAAGGGGCTTTCAAAATTATACCTTACCTGCAATGTAATGACAGCACCCATAAACCCCGAAATGATGATCACAATACCAATGGAATTTACACCCAATGATATTATTTCGTTAATAATTTGCCTGTAAAGAATCCGGTGCTTATCGGGTTTTGCAAATGCTAATTTCATTAATAACACGTATTTCCCTACTGACTCAAGAAACTTTATCATATAGTATGGTTTTCAACAAAAAAACAAAGTAAATCAAATAATAGTAAACATTTATAAAACAAAATTGTCATTTGTAGTATTTGTATGATCTTTGTAGGTCAAAAATACAATCCTTTATTGTTATTTCTAAATTTATTGGATTAAAAGAAGCAGGAGAACGATTATCTAAAAACATTTAAAAGCCGATTACAAAAAAGAAATAAAATAAAGATTATTTAATGGAAGTTATTTGGCAGCACTGATAAAAAATTATAATTTAAAGAAATCGAATCATTAATTAAATCAAATGTACCTTCTTCGATAATCAGAACAGGCAATAAAGGAATTTTAAAATTAAAATCAGATGATTGATCCTTTTTCAACAAAATAGTACCGACACACTTAAATAATTTTTAGAAAAATGAATAAAAACAACTTTTGTGTTATCATGGCCGGCGGCATAGGAAGCCGGTTCTGGCCATTAAGCAGAATAAATAAACCGAAACAATTTCTTGATATTCTTGGTACCGGAAAATCACTTATTCAACAAACGTATGATAGGTTCAGAATAATTATTCCGGCCGAAAATTTTTACGTTGTAACAAATAATGATTATAGTGAACTGGTAAAAGAACATTTACCTGAGCTTCAAGACCATCAGATACTTAAAGAACCTATGAGAAGAAATACAGCTCCATGTATTGCTTATGCAAATTTTAAAATTAAACAACAAAACCCTGACGCAAACATTGTGGTCGCCCCCTCAGATCATCTGATACTTAAAGAAAATGATTTTTTAAATGTGGTTCAAAAAGGGTTGGACTATGTATCGAAAAAACCAACGTTATTAACACTGGGAATTAAACCGAGCAGGATTGAGACAGGATATGGCTACATTCAGCTTGACAGTAATGGAGATATTACTGTGAATGAAACAATTTGCAAGGTTAAAACTTTCACGGAAAAGCCCGATTATAATATGGCCAAGATTTTTTATGAAAGCGGCGAATTCTATTGGAACTCAGGATTGTTTTTTTGGTCGCTGGAATCTATCATGGAAGCTTTTGACAAACACTTAACTGAAATAAATAATTTATTCAGAAACGTGGAAAACAAGATAAATACAACAGAAGAAGCAGAAAATATTGAACAAACCTATACACATTGTAAAAATATATCAATAGATTATGGCATAATGGAAAAGGCAGAAAATGTGGATGTTATTTGTTCAGATTTTGGATGGTCTGATTTGGGTACTTGGGGCTCTCTCTACGAGCATCTTGAAAAGGATGAATTGGGTACCAATATTCGAGGAAATGCCGTGTTAGGATATGAAAATAAAAATTGCCTGATTAATGTGTCAGATAATAAAATTGCCGTTATTCAAGGCCTTGAAGATTACATTGTTGTAGATGCTGATAACATTCTGTTGATATGTAAAAAGCAGGATGAACAAAAGATAAAAAATTATGTAAATGATGTAAAATTAAAAAATAGTGACGCTATTTAGCTTCCGCTAAAATTGAAGAAAGAATAATTTTACGCAATTAAACTCCCCTTCATATAGAAAAGAAAAAGCCGCTTAGTAGCGGCTTTTGTTTTTTTCAGTTGTTTTATTTACTTCTTGTTAATACTCCCACAAATCGTGTTCAAATTCAAAAATTGAATTTTTAATCCTGTCCGATTCATACATGGATTCAATACCCAGCGTATAATCTCCTACAGTTCGGTTGTCATACACATTAGACTCAGCATAAATATACCCACGAAACCTTCTTTGCTCAAAAAAGTCATCAAACGAAATCTGTTGTGCATCATTATTCCTGTTGTAAATTATACTTCTGGACAATAAGTTTCTTGCCTCTGGGTAATATACCCAAAACGTTTGTGAAAACTCAATCTCATCAGTTGGCATCCCTTTGTCATCAAGACGAGCTGTCATACGAATAGGACAAATTCCAATGATCCTGACTTTTAGTACAGAATGTTGTTTATCAAAATACCATTT
>JBNLCS010000844.1:0-2253 GCA_050303935.1 Bacteroidales bacterium | reverse complement strand
AAATAGACAAACAAGACCTCAACGTTGATGTTAAGGCGGTAAATCCAAATGAATACATAGATTATGATTATTCCAGAGGTATCATGGAGGGTTTATCAGGAAGAGTTGGTGGATTACTGTGGTCAGATAATATTTGGGGCATGGAAAACGCGTTGGTGATGATTGATGGTGTACCACGTTATTTCTCCGATATAAGATTGGAGGAAGTTGAAGAGATTACAGTTCTGAAAGGTGTAAATGCCGTGGCATTATATGGAAGTATTGCAGCGAAAGGTGTAATTCTGATATCTACGAAAAGGGGTAATATTGAAGACCGCAAAGTGAAAGTATGGGCTTCCAAAGGCATAGGGTCACCCAAAATGTACCCCAATTATTTAGGATCGGCTGATTACATGGAATATTACAACCAAGCCAGGATAAATGATGGTCTTGACCCTGTTTTTGAAAATGAAACAATTAACCAGCACAGAACAGGCAATATGTACAGGTACCCTGACCTGGATTTTTATTCTTCGGAATATTTAAACAAAAGTGTAAATTACAATAGTTTAAATGCCGAGTTTAATGCCGGAAATAAAGATGCGCGTTTCTATTCAAATGTTGGCTGGATCAATAACTCAACCTTGTTAAACATAGGAGAAGGGAAAAATGAGGGGGATAACAGGTTTAATATCAGGGGAAATGTAGATATTAACCTGAATAAGTTTATTTCAAGTTCAATTGATGTTTCTGTTGTTATGCAAAATAGCAGAAGGGCATTTGGAGACTACTGGGGTGAAGCTTCCAATGTATTGCCCTACAAATATTCACCATTAATTCCAATAAATTATATTGCACCGGACTCTACGGCAGTAGTTGATTTGGCAAATAATAGCCGTAATATCATTAAAGATCAGTATATTTTGGGAGGTAGCCAGGAGTATCTTACCCATCCTTTTGCTGAGTTGTACGCTGGGGGATATTTTGATTATATCGACAGGATCATGCAAATTACAAATGCTGTGAAAATAGACATGGAGGGTTTGGTTAAAGGATTATCATTTAATACCAGGTTCAATGTGGATTTTTATAACCGGTATATCCAAACCATTGATAATGAATATTCAGTTTATCAACCTGTTTGGCATTCTGCTCCGGGAAATACTACCATAACGGGGTTAAACAAATACGGAGTAGATAAACGGACTGGCGAACAAAATATTAGCGCTACATCGCAAACCAGAAGCCTTGGGATTTCAATGTTTTTTAACTACGAAAGAACATTTAACAATGTACATAATATCTCTGCAATGGTATTATCCAATGGTTTTGTCAGGACTGTAACTGATGTTGCCCAACCCGAAAAAAATAACAACCTTGGTATACAATTTGGCTACAATTTTGAACATAAGTATTGGGTTGATTTTAGCGGGGCAATTGTTAATTCAACAAAACTACCAGACGAAAACCGGGTGGCCTTTTCTCCAACGTTAAGCATTGCCTGGCTGTTAAGTTCTGAAAGTTTTCTGTCAGGCTCTTCAGTTATTGACCATTTTAAACTTTCGGCTTCGACTGGGGTACTTAATACGGATATTGATATAAATAATTATTATTTATATCAAAATGTTTATGCCCCAGGCGCTTGGTTTTCCTGGAATGATGATTTGTTTAATAATCAGGCTACTACTGCTCAGCAAGGGGCAAATCCAAGTTTTTCATTTGTTCAGAGAAAAGAAATAAACATTGGATTGGAAGCGGCATTGTTTAACAAACTTATCTGGTTACAAACAATTTATTTTACGCAATTAATTGATGGTTTACCTACGCAAAGGTTTTCGCTTTATCCATCTTATTATGATGATTTGGTCCCATTTTCTAACTATAATAGTTATAAACTTAGTGGGTTGGATGTGTTGGTTAATATTAATAAACAACTCGGTACAGTTAATTTAAATGTTGGTGCTGATATTATTTACACCAATTCTGAATGGGTAAACTATGATGAAATATATGCCAACGATTATCAAAAACGGGAAGGCAAACCTACAGATGCTATATTTGGATTGGTTAGTAATGGCTTTTTTGAGGACCAGACGGATATTAGCAACAACCCTGCACAGGTATTTGGGGAAGTTAGGCCCGGGGATATTAAATATGTAAATCAGAATGATGATGATGTTATTGATTCACGAGATGAGGTTGAAATTGGCAAATGGATAGCACCTTTAACGTATGGTTTTAACTTTTCCGCTTCATTAAATGGGTTCACTTTGT
>JBNLCS010000843.1:0-2486 GCA_050303935.1 Bacteroidales bacterium | reverse complement strand
GATTTTTTTCTCTAATTCACTTGATATAGCACTATCCTCAGCATCCTTTGATATTTGTTCAATACCTCCTTTTAAATTGCAGGTTACATTGAAAAGTATATCTTCATAGCCACGTAAACCCTTATAAAGCTCTGTTGCAGTTTTTTCACCAATATTTTTAATTAATTTAACCTCATTCGATACAAAAGGATGATGCGTCTTATTAAAAGTAAAAAAAACAGCAGTAAGATGTGGTTCCGAAATTTTTAATATTTTATATATATCTTCTTTTCTTTGATCATATAATACGGTTTTTGAAGAGTTCTCAAAAATCTCTTTAAGCGTTGTTGCATCAGGTACCACAATTCCTGTATAAATTTTATTTAATGAATCGGCTAATGCTGTTTCATTAGCTTTTCTAAATAAATTAATAGCTGATTTATAATCTCCTCTTTCCTTAAAAACAAGAGCTAATTTGGTCAAACCTTCCGAGGCTCTGTCACTTAACAAATAATTGCTTTCGGCCTTTTCATAAATCTTTGCGTTAAAATAAGCTTCTCCTAAATCAAAATAAATATGCTTCACAGTTTTTTCATCAGTAATATTATTTACATAATTCTTTACCAGATCCAATCTTCGCGGTTCATTGGTTTTTATGTAATAGTACGCCAGTTTTTCATAAACTTCATCTTTCGACATCCCTGAATTTAAAGCATATATTTTGGCTTTAAAAGGATTAAATATTGTCCACACATATTGGCTCTCTATAATACCTTTATTATAATTATTTACATAAATATAATTGTTATCACTTGAAAATGCGATACTGACAAAATCAATGCCCTGAATATTTTCTGAACTTATATCATCAAGCTGTTCCCTGCTTTTAATATCGAAAATTTCAATGTTATGGAAACCACAAACTGCAACTATCGAATTGTCATGGGCAAGGGCAGCCTTTCCCCCAAGAAACCAATTTATTTCATCACCTGATTCACAGTCTAACAAAATGCTGTTTGCGCTACCGGATACTATAATATATTTGTTATTTTTAGAAAAACTACAATTTAGTCCGTTTAACACATTATAGTTTTTTTCATATTTGTACGACCATATTTTTTCACCTGTAACTATTTGGTAGAGGTCTACTTTATCATCGTGTGTAATAATAAGATACCGATTATTATCTGAAAACATCATGTTTTTTGGTTCATGTACATTAAAGGTATACAATTTGCTACCACTATCCACATCCCATAAGGTTACGTGTGTCGATCGCACATCTTTTAAATAACCGTATGACACAAATAATTTGCCATTTTTTGACACTGCACTTTTATAAAAATGATAACCTTTATTTTGTAATGATGCTTTATAATTATTAATAACCGTATCAATAACATACTTACCCTTGGATTTATATGTATTTTCTTCCAATTTAACCCTAAAAATATATTCTGTAGCTTTTTTCCAGTTTTCAACTGCTTTTTCATTGTTGTTTATAAAAGCATAATACATCGCAATTTTTGCATAATAATCAGCTGTTTTTTCAAATGCCTCACCCGATTTGTAATTATTAATTTTATTAAGGGAATCCCTTAGCACTTTTTTGATCAATTGTTCAAAGGCGCCTTCACCTGTCTTGTCAAGATATTCTTTAGCTTTTTCTAATTCATTATTTACCAATGCCATTTCACCAAACAACCGATACTTTTTATCCCTTTCAACCCTATTATCAGAATAAGCCTTTTCATAGTATTCAATGGCTTTTTCGTAATCATTTAGTTTAAAATACCTGTCAGCTATTTTTAAATAACATCCGTTTAATTCTTTATTGTTATTAAACCAGAGTTTCTTGTAATAAATTGCTGCCCGGTCCATATTTCCTTGATTAAAATAAGCTTCAGAGACTTTTAATAATCCTTCCCTGCTTTTATCTGATTTTTCATAATATATTGCTGAATTTTCAAGGTCATTTTTGCCAAAATAAAAATCGGCTAATTTCCCAAAACCTACTTTATTGTCTGCTTCATCATAATATTTCGCTGCCTTACTAATTTGTCCCTTATTAAAATAACAATTAGCCAATTCTAAAAAGCTTTGCTTTTGTGCTTCTCCTTTTTGCTTAACACAATACTGTTCAGCTTTTATATATTCTCCTTTTTCAAATAACTTTGTCACTTTTTGAGCATGTAAACTTTTTGGATATAACCCAATAGAAATAATTATGCTAAATCCTAGCACTAAAAAATTAAAACTTCTTTTCTTCATAATATCTTTTTGTTAAATCCGGGGCAACTATTTTAAATTATCGTGCTTTTGAAACACGAAGTTTTCTAAAAAGTCTTTGCGAACCTTTGTACCTTCTTTGTGGTGCTTCGCGTAATAATTATAAGTAGCTGTTACGAGGAGGCTCATAAAGAAGACGTAAAGTTTCGCAGAGTAAATTTTACCTAAATTCATAATACTAATTAACTTTTTAGACAGCTTCATGTAATATAGGTAAA
>JBNLCS010000842.1:0-7302 GCA_050303935.1 Bacteroidales bacterium | reverse complement strand
TTTTACAAAATCAATAGATGCACTTGGCGGTAAAATAGATTTTGTTTTACACTCGATAGGTATGTCTCCCAACGTAAGAAAAGGGCTTTCATATGATCAACTTAATTACAATTATTTTTTAAAAACACTTGATATTTCTGCATTGTCATTTCATAAAATAATGTATACAGCACGTAAATTGGATGCGATCAATGAATGGGGATCTGTTTTAGCATTGTCTTATGTAGCAGCACAACGAACGCTTTATGGTTACAATGATATGGCTGATGCTAAATCATTATTAGAGTCAATAGCACGAAGCTTTGGTTATATTTACGGCAGAGATAAAAAAATAAGGGTGAACACTATTTCACAATCCCCGACTATAACAACTGCGGGAAGCGGGGTCAAAGGTATTAATACGTTAATAGATTTTACCGAACGTATGTCGCCATTGGGTAATGCTTCTGCTGAAGATTGTGCAGATTACTGTATTACGTTGTTTTCTGATTTAACAAGAAAAGTAACCATGCAGAATCTCTTTCACGATGGAGGGTTTTCAAGCATGGGTATGAGCTATAAAGCAATAACGCAATATAACAAAAGTTTTAGTGAGTGTCCCGAATGTGATTAATATTATGTTTTAATGAGTTTACTCCAATGAGATAATATGGCGGTTATATTGCGTTATGTAATACAATGCTGAAACTTTATCTTTTATAACTTCTGTTAGGAAATGGTCTAAAACTATATGTGTTCAGAATAATTTTTGGAGGATTTTGAAATTTTTCTAATTATGAAACTTGCCAAAATGATTGGATGATTATTTCTACCATATAAAAGAAATCAGTTTTTGACCTTCTTTCAGAAATCTTGTGTGATTTTAATTTGAGATAAGATAAGCGTATTTTACAGTAATCTTGAAATCATAAGAAATTTATCTAACAAACAATTCTTGTATGGTAATTTGTTTCGGTAAAAATTTAATTTATTTAAATTTTATTTGTAATTCCAGAATTTAAGATACTTGTAATACAATTGATTGGTACCATTTTATTATTTTAATTCCGTTTTTCTATTAAAATTGTTAAAAAAGTTCAAATTTAAAATTTGATCACATGAAATAATTAATTATTATTGTTTAATGTAAGGATTAATTAATAACTTTTTCGTGTATAATAACCACAGGTAAGGAAGGGTTAAACGCATTGAAAATTTTATAAGTTAGTAAAATAAAGATTTTTGACAAACCTTAAACAATATAAAATGAATGAAATAAGGAAGTGTCTTGTATTTGTCTTTTTGGCACTAAACATTACATTATTTTCTCAAATTAATGTATCTGGTACCGTAACAAGTGCTTTAGATGGGAAACCATTGCCAGGTGTTACAATTAGCGTAAAAGGAATAAATTGGGGGACCACTACCACAAATGATGGTAGTTTTAGTTTAACCGTTGAGAAACCTTCTGGCGTTTTACTTTTTAGTTTTATTGGTTTTAAATCTCAGGAAGTAGAAATCTCAGGAAGATCTGTTGTTAATATTGTTTTGGAAGCAGAGAACTATTCAATGGAAGAGCTTGTTGTTGTTGGTTACGGAAGCCAAATCAAATCAGAATTAACGGGTTCGGTAACTAAATTGGATGGAGATAATTTACAAAACCTGCCGGTTTCATCTTTCCAGTCTAAGCTACAAGGAAAAATACCCGGTGTTTTTATTTCCAATACTAACGGTAAACTGGGTGAGGCAATGAACATACGGGTAAGAGGGACTTCTTCCATAACAGCGAACAATCAACCTTTGTATGTAATCGATGGGGTGATTGTTCAAAGCAATGATATTGGGACCACTGACAATCAACCCATTAATCCTCTAATGACCCTTGACCCAAAGGATATTGAAACGATCGAAGTCTTAAAAGATGCTTCAGCATCAGCCATATATGGCTCAAGGGCTTCTAATGGGGTAGTAATAATTACTACCCGTTCAGGAAGGGGGGCACAGGGTAGTTTTATAAATGCCGGGGTCAATTATTCAATTCAAAAAGAAACAAACCGGATTGATTTGCTGAATGCCCGTGAATATCTAGAACTGTTAGGTGAATCTACTGAATATTATTATGATCTGGACCCGGGTGAAGGAATACAATTTTTATATGATTACAGTATCTTGTTAGAAAGGGACACGGTTGATACTGATTGGCAGGACGAGATTTTCAGGACGGCCCCTGCAAAGGAAGTTTATATCAATTCTTACGGGGGTGATGAGAAATCATCATATTATGCCGGTGTATCTTATTCAGATCAGCAGGGGATTATTCTTGAGAATGGATTAAAACGTTTTAGCAGTAGGCTGAGTTTCAGTAATAAGATAAATAATTATGTTGATTTTACAGCAAAAGTTAGTTTAGCACAGACCAGGTTAAACAGGGTATCTGAAGATAATGCTTTTGCAACGCCGATGCAGCTGATTGCCCAGGCCCCGGTCGCACCCGCCTATCTTGAAGATGGAGAACCTAACCCTAAACCTACATATTACAATAGTTTACTTTCATTGAAATATGATTCTGAGCTTAATAAAATTAATCGCACTATTGCCAGTGGTAATATAAATATTCATATTATTCCTGAGGAACTCAAATTTACCAGTGTAGTTGGTGCTGATATCTTAAATCAATTGGAAGAGAACAGGGTAAGTGAGAAAACAGATGATGGCTTACCTTCAGGAAAAGGCTACCAGCGGTCTTTATCAAATGGAAATTACACGGTTGATAATTATTTAACATATACAAAGAAATTAAAGGATATACATGCAATTAATGCAACACTGGGGACATCTTATCAGGAGTATATATATAACCGTGGAGAAATGGGGGCAGCTGTTTTTCCTGGTGATGAATTTACTGATCTGGATGCAGGAGCTGAAAATTTATATTTCGGAACGTTAAATAAGAAATCAACGTTTTTGTCATATTTTGGCCGGATAAATTATAAATTTAACGATAGGTACTTGGCCTCATTTAGCTTACGAAATGACGGTTCCAGCAAGTTTGGGGCGGATAAAAGATGGGGGGTGTTTTATGCTGTTAGCGCAGGGTGGATACTTTCACGCGAAACGTTTATGAATGATATTGAATTTATATCATTTTTAAAACCAAGAATTTCTTACGGTACTACAGGAAATGCTAATATTATCGATTATGGTTATCTTAACCTGGCCAGCTCAAAATCATATGCCGGAAAAGCAGGATTATATCCGTTACAATTAGGATATGATAATTTAAGTTGGGAAACAACAAAACAAATTGACGTAGGTATTGATTTTGGCTTTTTTGAAAACAGGATAACAGGAGAAATTGATTATTATAACAAATTAACAGAAGGTTTATTGCTTTACAAAAACATCCCTTCAACCAATGGCTTGGGTGGAATATATGAGAATGTAGGAGAAATGATAAACAAAGGTTATGAGTTGTTGGTAAACGGTGTTATAAAAACAGGAATTGTACATTGGTCAGCAGGGTTTAATGTTGCTATGAATGATAATGAAGTCACAAACTTGAACGAAGCTTTTGGATACGAATACAACAGGGTAGAAGAAGGGAAACCGTTGGGTTATTTTTATTTACCTGAATATGCTGGTGTTGATCCTGATAATGGGGATGCCCTTTACATTGATGAAGATGGGAATACAACGAATGATTACAATCAAGCATCGTTTAAAATGGTTGGAAATCCAAACCCAAAATATTATGGTGGATTAAATAGTTTTGTTGGTTATAAAGGTTTTGACCTGAATATAGTTCTTCAATTTGTATTAGATGTGGATGTTTATAAAAAGTATGGCATTTATTCAAGCGCAAATGCAGACTATTTTGACAACCAAACGAAAGATCAGTTGAACCGTTGGCAAGAACCAGGTGATATAACAGATATCCCGCAAGCCAGGTTATATTTATCAAACGGTACTAGAAAGTCATCCAGGTACGTATATGATGCGTCATACTTACGATTAAAAGAATTAAACCTGGGATATAATATTCCGGCTAATATTCTAAGTAAGGTCAAACTTGATAAAGCAAGATTATATATTGCAACAAGAAATTTACTGACATTTACAAAATACAATGGTTTTGATCCTGAAGTAAGTGCCCCAGGGGCCGGGCTTTCTACTACTGCTTTTAATGTGGAACAAGGACTTGATTATTATTCGGCACCGCAGGCTAAAACTTTTACTTTTGGACTCGATTTAACATTTTAATTCAAATTCAAATAATAATGAAAAAAATATATTTCTACATAATATTGATAGCTTTTACTGTTACTGCATGTACTGAAAAACTTGAAGTTGGACCCAACGATAGTCAAAACCTTGAAGAGGTTTTAAAATCGGAAGAAGGTTTGCAGAATTTAAGAAATGGTGCCTATGCTTTTGCCAGAAGGGTATATACAAGGTATTTTTTTCATTTTGCCGATTTACTTGCCGATACCGGAGAGATTTTTAATTATAGCACATATAGTGAATTCAGGGAGTTGAAGGAGAAAATGTTAGTTTCCACATTTACATTTGGAGAATATGCTTGGGAAGATGCCTATACTGCAATTAATAATTGTAACCTCATTTTGAATAATATTGACGTGGTTGAAACAGATACAACCCTGGAAGCACATGCAAGGTTTATAAGGGGATTATTGTATTTTGACCTTACCCGTTTTTACGCATTGCCCTATGGCCCAGGCGCTATGGATAATGATGCCGTACCATTAATGGTTGATGGTGTATCCAATCCTGATCAAATTTCTTTCCCTTCAAAAGCTTCTGTCGGTGAGGTCTTTGATCTCGTAGAGAATGATTTGAAATACGCTTTTCAGAATTTAATTGCAGACGAGCCATTTTTTGCTTCTAAATACAGCGCTGCAGCTATTCTATCCAGATATTTCCTTACAATTGAAAATTATGATTCTGCTGCTTTCTATGCTAACGAAGTAATCGAAAGTGAAAAATATGTTTTATCAGAAAATATTTTTGACGCTTTCAATAATAGTAGTTATGAAAAGGAAGACGTTTTTGCATGGCAGCAAACAGCGCTTGATAATGAAGGGGAATTTAATTATGGTATTGCTCCCTTTTATGCCAGTACAAATGAGGGAGGGCGTTCAGAATTTGGGATTAACCCCGATTTTATATATTCGGTATATGATAGTAACGACACACGTGGTATTATTCAGGAAGGGGCACAAAATGTGAGCGATTTACGAAATATGTATTATATTGGTTTTGGCTATGATGATGATGTTGATGTATACACCGCAAAATGGCTTAGTCACAAAACAAATATTAACATGGTGCGTCTTGCTGAAATGTATCTTACCAGGGCAGAGGCTAACCAAATGATCCTGGATAATGGAGGGACCCCATCAATTAACATAAGTCCTGTAGATGACATTGCTGTAATAAGGCAAAGGGCAGGCCTTGATATATCAGGTTTAGTCGAAGTAAACATCAATGATATTAGAATGGAACGTTATAAAGAATTGATCTTTGAAGGCCATCGTGTTCACGATAATAAACGATGGAAAAGGACAATCTATCTTAGTTATGAAGAAGGGGAAACAATTGCGTTTCCGTATAATTCTAAAGATTTAATAATACCAATACCTAAAAAAGAACTGGATGCCAACCCAAATCTTTAAATTTTAGAAGAACGGAAAAAAACCATTATTTTTAATTTCATTATTCATCCATACAATAATTATTGTCATTGGATGTTAATAAGTCATTAATTTTAATCTTTATAAGAAAGGTTTTTATTAATTTTTATTAGATTTGAATAAAGATATCAAATATGCCTCTTAGAAAAATAACTACAATAGTATTGTTCATCATTCTTCAAATGCAGGTTTATTCTCAATCAAGAACTGTGACAGGTAAGGTGGTCAGTGCTAGCGATAGCTTACCGCTTATCGGGGCAAGTGTGCATGTTAAAGGTACAACAAACGGAACCACCGTTGGTTTTGACGGTAATTTTACGTTGGATATTGATTCGCCATCAGATACGTTGGTATTTGGATTTATAGGAATGGAAAATAGGGAAGTTGTTGTTGGTAACAGGTCTGTTTTCAACATTGTTTTAAATGAAAATCTTGCAAAGGTTGATGAGGTGGTAGTCACAGCTTTGGGGATTTCACGCAAAACAAAATCGCTGGGTTATTCTGTAAATGAGGTCAAATCAGATGAATTAGTTCAAGGAAATGATAAAAGTTTTTTAAATGCTTTGCAGGGAAAAGTAGCAGGGGTCACCATATCTTCAGCTTCCGGGGCACCAGGGTCATCAAGCAGGATTATGATAAGGGGGGTGTCGTCATTAGGTAGGTCGAACCAACCTCTTTTTGTTATAGATGGTGTTCCGGTTAGTAATGCAGGCTTGGGAAGTACTTCAATAAACGGGGGGGTCGATTTTGGAAACGGTGCTAATGATATAAATCCTGATGATATTGAATCCATGACAGTTTTAAAAGGTTCGGCCGGAACAGCATTGTATGGGTCGCGAGCTGCCAATGGTGTAATTATCATTACAACTAAAAAAGGAAGCTTTGACAGTAACCCTGTAGTTACTGTTTCGTCAAGTTTTACCATAGAAGAACCGTTGAAATTAATTAGTTATCAGAATGAATTTGGTCAGGGTATTAATGGGGAGTATGTTAGGTATGAAAATATGAGCTGGGGGCCAGCGTTTGACAGTAAGGTGAGATTATGGGGTAATATGGTTGATAGTGCCTACCGGGTAAAACCATATGAAGCGCTTCCTTCAAATGTAAAGGAATTTTTTGATGTTGGGCTTGCATACAATAATTCTGTTTCCATTTCTGGTGGAGGAGAGCTTGTGTCATATTATGCTTCGTACTCAAATGTGCATGCTGATGGTATCTTTCCTACTGATGCAGATAGTTATGACCGGAATACATTTTCGTTACGAAGCGAACAAAAATTATCTGACAAATTTAATACATCCATATCTGCTAATTATGTAAGAAAAGAGAATAGCTATGTTGCCACAGGGCAGGGAGGCCAGTCTGTATATAATCAAATAATGCAAACGCCAAGGGATATTAGCTTGCTTGAACTTGAGGATATTAACAACCCTTTTAATTCAATTGATAATTTTTATTCATTATATACCATTAATCCTTATTTTATTTTAAAAAATAGCGGAAATACCCTGAAACAAGACCGGATATTTGGAAATATAAATTTATCCTATCAATTTACGAAAGCGCTTAGTTTTCAGGCCAGACTTGGTTTTGATATATCACATGGAATCAC
>JBNLCS010000841.1:0-6005 GCA_050303935.1 Bacteroidales bacterium | reverse complement strand
TGATTATTTTAATCATGCTTGTTTCATTTTTTGTAAATTTAACATTCAATCAATTAAAATTATCCGTACAAAAGCAATGTAATATGTATATTATAACCAGCTATAAATAATTACTCTCAATTGTTTAACCTAAATTATTCGGTTAACTTGGCACTACTAATTCTTCAGGTGTATCTTCAACCAGATAAATGGTTGGATTGCCTTTAAAATATACCATTCCAGAACCTGGAATATCAACTGTAAGGTACAGGGTGACAAAAGTGTAAATACTTCCTGATCCTGAAATATATGCATCACATTCCCGTTGAATCAAATTAAAAGCATCAATATTTCCGGAACCGGTTATACTCATTATGGCAAAATCCACCCCTCCTTCAAGGATGATATGGCCTGAACCTCCCAAATCTGCTTCCAAATTTGGGGCATCAATCCTGTATACCTCAATAGCACCTGAACCATCAAGGTTAAAATTTAAATCTTCGGCATATGCATCTTTAATAACAACTTTGCCCGAACTGTTATGATTTACTTTACAAATATTGGATGTTAAACGATTAACAGTAATAAGCCCTGAACCATCAAGCAGTATATCGCAAGCATCGGCATACAAGTCATCAATAAATATTTCACCAGACCCGTTCAACTGTATATCAGTATTTAAAACATCTATAGTATCTACTTCAATTAAACCGGAACCATCAAGGATTAATTCCTTAATATCAGGCATACTGACGTAAACATTTATTGTTCTTTTTGTTCGTATACACTGTTCTTCACTATCAATCAATAACCTACCTGCCCGTACCCGGGTAAGTACAAAAGGTAACACGTTTTCATCGGCCTCAACTTCAATTGACACCACAGTATCGCGTGATACAAATACATTATAGCTACCTTCAAGTTCAATACCGACAAACGTTCCGGTAACAGTTCGTGGTTCTATTACATAATTTCCATTTCCATCAATACAATTTCTGTATTCACACGAAGAAAATAAAATGACAGCCAGCAAAAATAGCCCTTTAACAATAGTTCCCGTTTTCATATTCGTTTTCATCCTTTTATTTTTAATTTTTCAATGGTCAGGCCCTCCTTCCAAAGTACTTTTTACGGTAGACAGGTGGAACCGCTCCATTCAGCAAGGCTTGTTTCATTTTGTTATACCCTGCTGGTTTGACTCCAAGTCAAGTAAATTTACAAATTATTTATGTTCGATCCTGATATAACATTTTTTATATGCTTTAATATTTACTTTTGCTTTGGGTGATTGTGCCGGTCCAATAGTCCCATACACCAAATATTCACTGGCATCTTCATCAACAAGTTTTTCCTGAAGTTTTGATAAATCTTTAGGATAATAAAATGTAATATCATTAAAATGGGTCATATCAAAATTATAGGACATGTCCCTATTAAACAAAATATCGACATCGGTATATTCAGAAGTAAGATTGATAAATGAAAATGTTTCAGAAAGCTGGTCAAGGTAAAAACTACCATATTTCATATCAAGACTTACTTCGGTCTCCAACTCAGACACCTTTAAATCAGAAAAATACATATCGCCTAAAATTCTATTCACTGAAGTTATATAAAATTCATCACGTTTTGAGTTGAGACGAAGATAATCAATATCTGCCAACCTACCGTTACATTTATTGCTGGTAATGTCTACTTTTTCTGCACTTTTAATATTTAAATCACCCCAGTTAATATTCAGTTTGCCATCTTTGATATCATAAATATCAGCCCCTCCCGTATTAAGGGTAACATATGAAGTACCCAGTAATTTGTTGGCTTTTAGTTCTCCGTTGCTTATGTTTATAGAAACTTCTCCTTCAGCGTCATCAATAAAAACATCACCATATTTATTTGTGATATCAATATTTATCCAAATAGGCACCTGTATAAAATAGTCAATGGTTACCTGGTTCTCAGTTGAAACAAATGATTCAGCTAAATCTTTAAGATCAGAAAAAAAAGAATTATACCTGCTACCAAATACTGTGGTGGCCGAAATATTGTATTTTGTTTTTACAAAATCAAAATCAATATTTTCCTTTAATTTATAAACCCTAGTGTAACTGCTAGATTTTATTGAAAGGGTAATTTCAATTTTTACTGAATCGTTTTGCCAGTTGCCAACATGTACTTTACCATATTTATTATTAATATATACAATTGTTTCGCGATTAACCTTGTATTTTTTCACAATCGTTTGGTTATGGCTGTATGAGTTTGCATTCAAAAAGGCAGTGCAAACAATTGTAAATAAAAACAGTAATTTAAATTTTATTATATGTTTCCTTTTCTTCATCATCAACTTTTTTAAGTTCGTTTAATATATCTTCTAATATCGATAAACGCATTCTGTAATTCTGGATCATTGCTTCGATAACTTCCTGGTTTGCAACATTATCTTTCAGGTCATCTTTCAAATCTGTATAAATACTATCAAGCACCGATAGTTCTGATTTGATCTCTTGTCCAAGACCAGGGTGTTCTTCAAGCATGGGTTTAATTTCTTCAAGTTTAGAACTCAACAAACCTGAATAATATATTTCAGCTTCCTTTACCTCTGGGATTTCTTCTGCAACATTTTTTTCTTGCTGCACCATATCGATGTACCTGTGAAAAACAAATGATGCACCAAAAATAATAACAACCGCGGCAGCTCTCCACAAAACAGTTTTCAAACGAATGGTTTTTTTGTTCACTGTTTTCTCAATCTTTTTCCACAACTCAGGATTAGGCTCATAAACATCAAAAGCCTCCCTGTTTTGTTTTATAAAATCCTCAAGTTTGTCTTTCATGACATGCTTGTTTTAATTATTTCTTTCAATTTCAACTTAGCCCTCATGTATTGAGACTTTGAAGTTGATTCACTAATCCCCATAATCTGGGAAATTTCAGCATGGTCATATCCCTCTAACATATAAAGGGAAAAAATGACCCGGTACCCTTCAGGTAACATTTCAATAGCTTTATGTACTTTTTGCACATTGAGTTTCAAATCTTCATCATCATTTTCATAGTCCGAAGGATTATCAAAATACCCCATATCGTCGGAAAGAACCAATTCAGCTTTCCTTTTTTTAATGTAATTAATACATTTATTAATTACAATCCTCTTCAACCAGGCACCAAATGATGACTCATACCTGAAACTGTTTAGCTTTGAAAAAGCTTCAACAAAAGCTTCCTGTAACATATCTTCAGCTTCTTCATTACTGTTAAGCATGCGCATACAAATATTAAACATCGCTTTTGAATATAATTTGTATAGCTGAAATTGCGCTTTGGCATTTCCTGCCTTGCTTAATTCAATCAATTCCTTATGTATGTCCTGATATGCTACCGTCAATTTTTACATTTTTACAATATCAATGACAAGTTAAAAATAATAGGGTTGCACACAATGCTCTATTTTTAACTTTTTTATTCCTTACAAGAATCTAAACCGGAAACAAAACAATTAAAATCAATTGATTTACAGAGATGTAACTCAAATTTGTATTTTCAAAAAATCTATTAATAAATTGGCATAACGCAACCTTTTGTAGAAATAATGCATCATACAGAAAAGAAAAAAGGTTAAAAATGAGGGAGAATTTTACAGAACTATACGAGAAAGATGGGCATTCAATGGTTTTATGGGCACTGATGTACCATGTAAAATTAGATGAAACAGACAGTAACCATCAAAATAAATTCAGGATAATTGCCTGGCATTCGCTGAACAGAGATGAAAAAAAGCTGGTAATCCATTCATGGAAAAAAGCTGATGTTCAGTTTATGGAAAATGAAAGAGGCCCGGTTGGAACTATTGCAGTGATGTTTGAGACCAAACAAAACGATCAGGATGGGTTTATTGTAGTTTATATTGATCAGAAAACGCTTAAAATTACCGGAACAGAAACGTTTTATTGATCTTTTTTTACATCATGTATCAAGTGATGTTATTATAACATGTCCCTTATTTTCTGCAAATTGTTTAAGCAATAAATTTTCACCATCAAATTCGGCATAGGTAAAATGGACAATCCAATCACCCAGAATGACAATTTTAGCTTTCTCATTAAGCATCAAATCTACCGGCAAATGTCGATGGCCAAAAACAAAATAATCAACGTGTTCTTTTTCAAGAATTTTTAACGCATGCTGGATTAACCATTCATTAACACCTTGAAATTTTGCATATATACCTTTTGAAAGCCTGCTATTTTTCGACCATTTTTGCCCGAGTGCCATAGCAAAGTTTGGATGTAATCTGGAAAACATCCATTGTAAAAATTTATTATGAAACGCCCATTTTAGCAATAAATAACTTTTATCGCCAGGCCCAAGCCCATCTCCATGGGCCATATAAAATCGCTTACCTCCTATCTTTTTAACAAGAGGTTTTTTCACAAGCTTTACACCACATTCTTTTTCAAGATAATCAAAACACCATACATCATGATTTCCTGTAAAAAAATAAACAGGGATACCATGATCTGAAAATTCAGTAAGTTTTCCTAAAAAACGGCTAAAACCTTTGGGGATAACTCTTTTATACTCGTACCAAAAATCAAAAATATCTCCCAATAAATATAATTCGTCAACATCCGGTTTAATATAATCCATCCATTTAACCAGTATCTTTTCCCGTTCAATACTTTTTATTGCAGGATACATACCTAAATGCGCATCAGATAAAAAGTAAGTTTTTTTCACTCGAATAAAATTTATTAAACATTTGATCTATAATAAAATACAAAAATATATTAAAGACTTGCACCAATTGATCGTGGAACATCCATGTTTTGTTCATTTCTTTGTTGTAAAAGTCTGTGCATGGATGTTTTTCACGTTTAAAATATATTAAGTGCTTCATTTTTAACCATCTCCTTTTGTAGAAGAATTCAGTTTCGTATTAAATCCCTCCATGAGGGTTTCATTCGCTTAAAAACATATTAAGTGACTCATTTTTAATCATCTTCTATAAAAGGTAATCAGATTCAATCTCAAATCCATCGAAAAAGGTTTAACTCCTTATCTTTTTTCTATTTCGTAATCAAGTTTAATTTCTAATTGTTTAATTGTGAGATTTTTGCCCAATATATCTTCTTGTGTTTTATTAATTAAAAAGGTGGTTGGAAGATGATTAATATTATATATAGCAAGGAATTTTGAATTTTCTGCTCTTTGATCATTTACATTTATCCAGCCATAATTTTCAATTTTTACCAGATTTTGCCATTTTTTCACATCTTCTTCTATGGCTACAGAAAATATTTCAAACCCTTTTGATTTATATTTAACATATAAAGATTTTAGTGCCTCATTAAAATACATATTGTTCTCTATTTCTGGTGACCAAAAAGATAACAAAACATACTTACCAAGTAAAGAAGACAACAATAGGGTATCACCATTTACATTTGGCAATTTAATATCCGGCACAGTATTCTTTATCTCTCCCACCTTTGCAAATAACCTGGCCCGATAATAATTCTCAAGCATGATTTCTGTGTCATTATTGAGCATTTTAAAAAAAGGTTGATCTTTATAATACTTTTTTAAAGAATCATTAACCAACTTGAAATATTGAAGATCTTTTAACGTGTTAAGAAAATATTGATTATTATCTATCTTATGATATAAGGCCAAAACATTTGAAGGTGAACCAAGATCTTTCAAAATAAATGAAATAATATAATCCCTGTGATTTTTAATTGATTCATCAATAGATTTAGATAATGAATCTTTCATAGCATTGGAACCCGTTTTTTCACGTATTGTTTCCAAAGAGTCAATTGTATATTTTGTTCGTTGCAACTGCTTATTCAGTTTCATAGCTTCTTCGGAATACAAGGAACCGCTTACCACGTATTTTTTATCAAATGACCCTGTTGGGCAAATAACACGTATCTTTTCTCCGGGTTGGGCAATAAGCATTATTTTTTTGTTTCGTAATTTCAGTTCTAAAAATTTAATATGATCGGCCCTTATCGTAAAATGAA
>JBNLCS010000840.1:0-4542 GCA_050303935.1 Bacteroidales bacterium | reverse complement strand
GTTCTCAATTTCATCAGCTATGGTTTCTAATAATTCGGCTTTTTTTTCAGCTTTTACACGTTGAAATATCGAAAATGCAAATTCTGCTTTTCTGATCGCATGATCAATTTCATCATAATTAGCCTCATGAAATACGGGTTGAATATTTTGATTGTCTGAAGGGTTTACTGCACTAAATGTATTATTTCCTTTCGAAGATTCCTCAAACCCTATTAGGTTTTTTCCATTAATTTCAATCATTTGATACTATTTGTTTTGTTATATAAGGTAAATTTATCCAAAAGATATTATTCTACAATATTTGTTAACGTTCCAATAGGCTCTGCTGAAATATGAATTACATCGCCAGGCTGTAAGGTAAAATCATTGGGTGGTACAATACCGGTACCGGTCATTAAAAAACTACCATTTGGAAAAGTTGTTTCACGGTACAAGAATTCAACAAGATCTTCAAATTTTCTTTTTATTTGATCTATTGTAACATCGCCTTTAAAGACCACATTTTTATTTCTTTCAATAATTAAGTTAATTTGGGTACGAGGGGATAAAGGCTCATTGGTAAGGTAAATACATGGCCCGAGCGAAGCCGATTTGTCATACGTTTTTGCTTGTGGCAAGTAAAGGGGGTTTTGCCCCTCAATATCCCTTGAACTCATATCATTACCCATGGTGTAACCAATTATTTTACCTGATGTATTAATAGCCAGTGTAAGTTCAGGTTCTGGTACGTTCCAGGTCGAGTCCTTTCTTATCCGCACATAATCCATTGATCCGGTCACCCTGAAGGCTGCAGATTTAAAAAATATTTCAGGTCGATCAGCCTCATACACTTTATCATAAAAATCACCTCCGCCAGCATCTTTTGCTTCCTCCATTCTTGCACTTTTACTACGCATATATGTAACCCCGGACGCCCAAACCTCCTGATTACCAATAGGTGGCAATAAATCGGTTTTAATTATTTCTTTATATTTATCTGACGGTTCCAAAGTTTGGATTTGTTCCTTGCAAAAAGTAAACACATCGTTCATTACAAATAGTTCATCCCACGATATCCCTACCTTATAATACTTGTTCAAGTTTTCTAGTACAATACCTTTTTTTGTTTTGTATATTTTCATAATTTTTTGAAATAGGTTAACGAATAAACAAACGTAGAATAGTTAAAAATATCATTGCAGAAATACCTAATATGGCTGTGCCCATGGTTTGTATACGATAACCCTGTTTTACATTCATATTACATAATTGGGTTATTATCCAGAAAAAACTGTCATTGGCATGAGAAACCACAGCAGAACCAGCACCAATTGAAACCACAACCATTGCTTTTGACAATTCACTATCTAAACCTAAAATGGGCAATAGTGGCAAAACAATTGAAGATGTTGTAATTATTGCAACAGTGGAAGAGCCTTGAGCTGTTTTTAAAGCTGCTGCAACTAAAAAAGGCAACCAGATACCCAGACCGGTTGCATTTATTTCTTTACTTAAAACATCACTTATATTTGATGCCTTAAGAACGTTACCAAATGCCCCCCCGGCACCGGTGATCAGGATTATTATCGCGGCCGACTTCAATGCATCCCCTACCCAACCACTTGTGCTAAGCATCGATCTGTCAAATTTCTTTGGCAACAAAAAAGATAATATAACCCCACAAAACAGGGCAACAACAGGATTTCCAAAAAAAGCCAGTGCAGTTTTCAAATTACCTTCCCCGAAAGGCATTGTTGGATATTCCGCTATTGATTTTAAAACAATTAAAATAATAGGTATTACAATAGGTAAAAAAGATTTAAATGCCGAAGGTGCCCCATTAGATTTGGTATTACTCGTATTTTCATTTTTTGTTGAACCCGGGTCAATATATATTTTTTTACCAATATATTTTGAAAAAATGATCCCAACAAATAGTGCACATAAACTTACCACCATACCAATCAATATAACCGAACCAAGATCGGCACCTATTATTCCTGCTGCAGCTATTGGTCCCGGTGTTGGCGGAACCATGGTATGCGTAGCCGTGAGCCCCAATGCAAGCGCTATAGCAGTCCCGGCCAGTGATAGCCCGGCCTTTTTTGTTAATGCCTTATTTAAAGATGTCATGATAATGAACCCACTATCAGCAAACACAGGTATTGAAATAATGTAACCGATAAAGCCATTTGTTAAATGCACACGCTTCTCACCAATAATTTTTAACAATTTACTGGCCAACGCATTAGCCCCTCCTGTATTTTCAAGAAATGCCCCTATTATAATACCTGCAATTATAATAATACCAACACTTCCTATGGTGTTACCAAAACCTTCATTAATTTTTCCTACCAGACTTTCAAGAGGCATTCCGGTTAACAATCCAAACATGAATGCTGCCCCTATTAATGATAAAAAGGGATGTACCTTGAGGTATGAACTAAAAACTACAATAAAAATAATACAAAGAACAATAATTATAACCGTATACATTTTGATCTGTTTATTTATAGTTTAAGCATGTCATTTTAACCATTTTATTTTACTAAGGAGCATTGCATATGGACTATTTTTTTAATGCAGGTCCCTGCTAACTTCACTGCCCGATCCCCCTATAAGAAAGTCAAAGTCACAGCCCTTATCTGCCTGTTGAACATGTTCTATAAACAACCTGGTGTACCCCCTCTCTGCTCTGGATTGTGGTTTTTGCCATTTCTTTCTTCTTTCATCCAATATCTCATCTGACACATGCAATAGAAGCTTCCTGTTTTTAACATCCAGTTCAATAAGGTCCCCATTCTGTACCAATGCCAGGTTACCCCCAACAGATGATTCTGGTGAAACATGAAGTACAACAGTACCATAGGCTGTCCCACTCATCCTTCCATCAGAGATCCTTACCATATCTTCCACTCCTTTTTTAAGCAATTTTTCAGGCAAATCCATATTTCCGACCTCTGGCATACCGGGATATCCAACCGGACCAACGCCTTTTAACACCATTATACTACTTTCATCAATATCCAGGTCCGGATCATCAATTCTTGCATGGTAATCCTCTATCGATTCAAATACCACAGCTTTTCCTTTATGTTGAAGAAGTTTTCCATCCGTAGCTGATGGTTTGATAACTGATCCGTTTTCACATAAATTACCTTTAAGAACAGCTATTCCAGCTTTATGTTTAAAAGGTTTATCAAGTGTGGCGATAACATCCCTGTTATAACAGGGGGCATCTTTACAATTTTCACGATGGCTTTTTCCATTTACTGTAATAATATCTGCGTGAATCTGGTCTTTAAGCTGATCTATAATTACAGGCAAACCACCCGCATAATAAAAATCTTCCATCAGGTATTTTCCTGAAGGCATAAGGTTTAATAACAAGGGCATATCACTGCCAAGCCTGTCAAAATCCTCAATATCAATATCAACACCTAACCTGCCGGCTATTGCAATAATATGGATAATAAGATTGGTTGAACCGCCCACGGCAGAATTTATTTTTATTGCATTTTCAAATGCTTCGCGACTAAGAATTTTCGAAATTTTTAAATCTTCCTTCACCATTTCTACTATGCGGTTACCAGACAGATGTGCCATAACCTTTTTTCGGGAATCTACTGCCGGAATAGCTGAGGCACCTGGTAAAGTAAGGCCAAGGGCTTCAACCATGCTTGCCATTGAAGACGCTGTACCCATTGTCATACAATGCCCTGCACTGCGTGACATACATGATTCTGCTTCAATTAAATCTTCCCTGCTCACGGTCCCTTTCTTCATACCTTCAGACAATTGCCAGGTGGCAGTACCTGACCCAATATCTTTACCTCGAAATTTACCGTTCAGCATAGGGCCTCCCGGTACAACAATAGTTGGCAAATTAACGCTTGCCGCTCCCATAAGCGTGGATGGTGTAGTTTTATCGCATCCTGTTAACAACACGATCCCATCTAAAGGATTCGCCCTTATTGTTTCCTCTGTATCCATGCTGGCCAAGTTTCGCCATAGCATGGTTGTAGGTTTCATAATTGTCTCGCCCAACGACATTACCGGAAACTCCAGAGGAAACCCACCTGCCTCATAGACCCCTCTTTTTACTATTTCCGCAAACTCCCTTAAATGAGCATTACATGGTGTAAGGTCAGACCATGTATTACAAATTCCTATTACCGGCTTACCACGAAACATATGATCGGGATGTCCCTGGTTTCTTAGCCAGCTTCGGTGCACAAAGCCCATTTTATCGTCTTTCCCAAACCATTCTTTACTGCGTAAGTCAAATTTTTCTTCCATTTTATTTAATTTATCCGTTTTAAGGTATCAAGAACAACATGTAAAGTTATTAAAAGTTGGGAATCAAAAATTCTATCGTTAAAACAATATTAAAAGATTGGTCAAAATAAACAAATTTAATATTTTAGCGTTGAATTATTAAAATGAAACCCTCACAGAGGGATTTGATAAGAGGCTTAATCCCTCTATAAAAGGAGATGATTAAAATGGTGTACGTACTATATTTTTAAACGAATGAAACCCTCACAGAGGGATTTGATAAGA